>JAEUQQ010000092.1 GCA_016789685.1 Acidobacteriota bacterium
GGCCTCGAGCGGGCCAAAACGCCCGTCACGGAATGCCGCACCGCGCGCCGCATCGATCACGGCCTCGCCGAGCGGACGGCGCGCGTCGATCGTGCCGATGCACCCGCGCAGGTCTCCGTGCCGGTCGCGCAGGGTGACGAAGACCGCGCGCGGTTCCTCGAGCCACGCCAGCGGCGGCGGCGTCACGTCGGCGCCTGCGAACGCAGTGGCGATGGCCTCGCGCGCCAGCCCGAGCAGCACCGCGCCGCGGTCGCTCATGCGGATGCTCCGCCTTCGTGGAACGCAAAGGCGCCATAGCCGACCACGCGATCGCGCGGCCCGGCGGTGTCGCCCGAGTTGCGGAGGTCGAGACGCTCGACGCGAAGTCGCCGGTGCTGCGCGACGAGCAGCAGCCCGTTGATGGCGGTGGCGCCGCACGCCTGCTCGTGTGTCAACGGCGGGCCGAGTGCCTCGATCTGTGTCGCCGCCTGCGCGTCGCGCCGCCTCGCCTCGTGCCAGTCGAGATAGTGCGACAGGTCGCTGCTGACGAGGATGAGGGTGGCGTGGTCGCCCCACAGGGCATCGAGCACGTGCGCCACGGCCTCACCCGTCGTGTCGCCGACTACGAGCGGCACGACCTCGACGTCGCCGAGCACGCGCTGCACGAAGGGGAGCTGCACTTCGAGCGAGTGCTCCTCGGCGTGCGCGCGCGGATTGGTGCTCACGCTGGCAGGGCCTGCCTCGATGGCACGGACCGCGCCGAGTGGTGTATCGAGCCGGTCGGCACCCGGCAGCGCGAGCCCGTCGAGCCACACGCGGTGCGCCGGCCCGGCGAGCACCACGCGCGTGATGTGCCGGCGGAACGGCCACAGGCGCGCAAACGCGCTCGCGGCGACCGGTCCCGAGTAGACGTAGCCCGCGTGCGGAACGATGAGTGCCTTGGGCTGGTGCGGCACGGGCGCGCCGGGCGGCAACGCGTCGGCGACCAGGTCGTCGACCAGCGCGGCAAGCGCTGTGGGGTCGGCGGGATAGAACGTCCCGGCGACAGCGGGTGGACGGACGCGATGACCGACCGACATGGCAGACGACCCCTACCGATGGGAACCCGATGCCAGCATACGCCGATCGCGAACCAGCGCCGCACCCTCCGTGACGATGGTGCCGGTGCGCGCGTACGGTGTGGCGCGCACCGATGCACACACAGGCAGGGGGCTGGTATAGTCGCGCCGGCGCCTCCGTGGAAGGCGCATGCGATGCGAACGGCCGTCGACGAAGGCTCCGTCCTGTCGTGGGAACACGACGTCTCGCTGCTCACCGAGCCGATGATCGTCGGCCCGCTCGCCAGGGTCATCGCGATCGCCGTCTCTGGTCTCGGGGCCCTCATGTCTGGCATCTTCGCCCTGCAGGGCGAGGCCGAGGTGATCGGCACGATCTGGCTGGCCATGGCCGCGACCGGGCTCGGGCTGTTCGTGTTCCTGCTGCTGGTGATGGTGGTTGTCTTCGGCAACCGCATGCGCTGCAGCTATCGCGTCGATGCGCGTGGCGTGCACTACGAACTCCGCGATCGCCGTGCGGGCGTGGCGCGTACCCTGGCGATCGTCGTGGGGCTGGTGTCGCGTTCGCCGGGGGTGGTCGGCGCGGGCCTCGTTGCCGAGTCGCAGGTCGCGCACGACCTCTCGTGGCGCGGCGCCTTCCGTGTCGAGTTCGTCGCGCACCGCCATCTCATCGTCTTTCGCAATGCGTGGCGGCGCCTGCTGCTGATCCACTGCAGCGGCGACAACTACGACGCCGTGGCGACCAGGATCGCGGCCGAGATCGCGCGCCACGGCACGGCCACCAGGGTGCCCGAGCACTCTCCGCTGCCGCGATACCTCGGCTCGAGCGCGTTCGTCGTGTGCGCGACGATCCCGCTCTTTGTTGCCAGCGACGAGTTCGGCACGTCGTTGCTGCTGCCGATCCTGATGGTGTGCTTTTCGCTCGCGACCGTCTGGCTGATCGGATTGTTCGGCTACGTCGTGATCGCGATCGCCGGTGCGATGGTTATCGCGCTGCTGCGCCACGGGCTCGCGGTGCAGGTCTCGTGGCTGCGCCCGGGCGAGCGCTACGCGCAGTACGCGGTGTACTCCCCGCAAGAGTGGGTGCTGCTGTCGGCCGCAGTGCTGGGGATGCTGCTGCTCGCCTGGTTCGGCTGGCGCGCCGCGCGCGGGCGCTTCGTGCCCATGCTGCAGGCCGACGAGCGCGAGGCCGGGGCGTGATCGGCGCCGCCCGCCGTCGTCGGGACGACACGTTCCGGCCACTCGAGCGAGTCGAGCAGCGCCTACTCCTCGTGCGTCGCCTTCCGCAGGCGCGAGAAGATCCACAGTGACGCCGCGCACAGCGTCGAGAGCACCAGCGCGCCGATCCACACCGTGAACACCAGCTCGAACGAGTAGGTCGTCACGCCGTCGACCACCTGTTTCGACTTGTCGATCAGGACGCCGCTCAGCGTGTCCTGCACCGCGGCCGCGATGTAGGTGAGCAGGCCGACGAGGCCCATGGCCGCGCCCGCCGCCTTGCGCGACACGAGGTCGATCGCCATCAGCCCGCCGAGATACACCAGCAACCCGCCGAGCGCGAAGCCGAACACCGCGAGGGCGATCGCGTCGAGCCACTGGTAGCCGGGTGGAATCGCGTAGAGCGCCAGCAGCGACACGATCTCGAGCAGGCCGTAGATGAACGCCGGCGCGTTGCGGCGCGACTTGAAGAACCTGTCAGACACGAAGCCCGACGTGATCGAACCCGCGATCTCGGCCAGCGGATAGATCGCCAGCACCGACCCGGCGGCCACGCCCGAGTAGTCTTTCGCGACCGACAGGTACAGCGGGCCCCAGTTCGCCATCCCGTAGCGGGCCACGCTCAGGAAGGCGTTGGCGGCGGCGAGCATCCACACGCCGGGGTGCAGCAGGACCTGCTTCTGGAACGCGCCGATCGATCCCCCCGCCTCGGGCTCGGGCTCGTTCGTGTAGTCGGCAATCGAGGGCAGTCCCAGCGTCTGCGGGCGATCGGCGATGGTGTGGTAGAGCACGAGCGACGCGAGCAGGCACACGATGCCGGGGCCCCAGAAGCCCCACTGCCAGCCGAGCACCGACACGAGCGTGGCCGTGCCGGCAAACGTCAGGCCCTCGCCGATGCTGTGACTCGCGCTCCAGATGCCGTAGCGCGTGCCGCGTTCCTTCCTGCCGAACCAGTGCGACAGGGCGACCACGCTCGGCGCCGACCCGATCGACTGGACCCAGCCGTTGAGGGCCCAGAGGCCGAGGAACACCGCGAACACGGTGTTGAACCCGAGGACCAGGTTGATCACCGCCGAGCACAGCAGCGCCGTCGACATGAAGCGCGCGATGTTGGCGCGATCGGCCAGGAAGCCGTTGACGAGCTTGCCGACCGAGTAGACCAGGAGCAGGGCCGAGCCGATCATCCCCATCTCGGTCGCGTTGAGCACGCCCGCGTCGAGCATGGGCTTCTTGACGACCGAGAAGTTGATCCGCGTCGTGTAGAAGAGGCCGTAGCCGAGCGTGACCGACCAGAAGACCGACGAGCGCCAGCGGCGGTAGACGCGGTCGACCTCGCCCGGGCCGCCGGCCAGGCGGGGGGCGTCGGGACCCGTGCGGAAGAAGGCGAGGATGGCGGCGAGCATGGTGGGGGAGTCTACCGCTTTTCGCCCTTCCATTTGATCCTGCTGCCTGCCTCCAGTACACTCCCAAGACGCGTTCTCGACGACACGTCGCGACGTGGACGATTGCACCGCGGTCCGGAGCCTGTGCAAGGCCAGACCACGAACCGCGTCAGGACCGGAAGGTAGCAGCGCTAAGAGGACCCTGCCCTGTGCCGCAGGACCTCCGGGCCGCGGTGGAATCGTCCACGCCAGACCCTCAACTCCCAAGGCACCCTTCGACCGCATCCCGTGTCGTACCAGGTCATCGCCCGCAAGTGGCGCCCCCAGTCGTTCGACGCCGTCGTCGGCCAGCAGGGCGTGACGCAGACCCTGCGCAACGCCATCGGCGCCGGCCGGCTCGCGCACGCCTTCGTGTTTGCCGGTGCCCGCGGCGTCGGCAAGACCACCACCGCCCGCATCCTCGCCAAGGCCCTCAACTGCCACGCCAGTGAGGCGCCCACGCCCAATCCCTGCGGCGAGTGCGATGCCTGCCGCGAGATCGCCGACGGCCGCAACCTCGACGTCCTCGAAATCGACGCCGCGACCCACACCAAGGTCGAGGAGACGCGCGAGGTCATCATCGAGTCGCTCGGCGTGCGCCCCGTGCGCGACCGCTACAAGGTGTTCATCATCGACGAGGTGCACATGCTCTCGAACTCGTCGTTCAACGCCTTGCTCAAGTCGGTCGAGGAGCCGCCGCCGCACGTCGTCTTCATCATGGCGACGACCGAGCTGCACAAGATCCCCGACACGATCACCTCGCGGTCGCAGGTCTACGAGTTCCGCACCATCGGCGTGAAGGCGATCACCGAGCAGTTGAAGATGATTGCCGAGGCCGAGGGCATCGATGTCGATCCGGCCGCGCTGACACTCATCGCCCGATCGGGCGAGGGCTCGATGCGCGATGCCGAGAGCGCCTTCGACCAGGTCATCGCGTTTGCCGCCGAGACGATCACGACCGACACGGTCGCGCTGGTCCTCGGCCTCGTCGGGCGTGACGTCCTGCTCGACATCGCCGAGACGGTCGCGAACGAGGATGGCGCGCGCGTGTTCGACCTGACCGGCCGCATCGTCGAGTCGGGACAGGACCTGAAGCTCGTCATGCGCGAGCTGACCCGCCTCGTGCGCGACATGCTGCTGCTCGCCATCGATCCGTCGCGCGCCTCGGATCCCGATTTCGCACCCGAGGGCGACGTCGCGCGGCTGTCGGACCTCACCGGACGCTTCTCGCGCGAAGACCTGCTGCGCGCCTTCGACCTGCTCCAGAAGAGCGAGTTCGACGTGCGTACCGCGTCGCAGCCGCGCTACGCCATGGAGATGGCGCTGCTCAAGTGGATTCACCTGCGGAAGCTGACGCCCATCGAAGAGGTGATCGCCTCGCTCGGGCCGGGACGCCCGGTGATGCCGCCAGGCGGCGGAGCCCCGCCCGCGGGTCCGGGCGGACGCCCCGCATCGCCGGCCGCCGTGCGTCGCCCGGTCGCGCCGCACGTGCCCCGCACGGGATCGGCGCCTGCGACGGCGCCCGTGGCCGCGGTGGCTCCGACCGCCGTGCGTCCCGCGGTGGCAGCGCCGGCCCCGCCGGTGCCGCGTCCGGCGACCGTGGCAAAGGCTCCCGCCCCGTCGTCAGCCGCCCCCGCGCCGAGGCCGGCACCGGCCCAGGCGGCTGCGCCGCAGGCAACGCCGGTCGTTGCGCCGCCTCCCACGCCGGCGCCGGTGGCGGGTGCGCCCGTGGTCTTCGACGCTGAGACGTTCCGCGCGAAGCTGCTCGACGAAGTGCGCAAGCGCAAGAAGGGCTTCCACATGATGGCGCTCGCGCAGGCCCGGCGCGTCGATGTCGACGAGCGGGCGATCACGTTCGTCTTCAGTGCGATCCACAAGGTGAGCGTCGAGCAGGTCGAGGCCAACCGGGCGTTTCTCGAGGCGCTCGTCGTCGAACTGGGCGGACGTCCGATGGCCGTCAAGACCGAGGTGCTGAAAGACGCGGGTGCCGACGGTGCCGGTGACGAGCAGCGCGAGCAGATGAAGGCGCGGGCCCTGGCCGAGAACGCCGTGCAGGGGCTCCTCGACGTGTTTCCGGGCGAGATCCTCGATGTGCAGGAGGGAAAATGAACATCCAGAAGATGATGCAGCAGGCCCAGCAGATGCAGGAGAAGATGCAGAAGCAGATGGCCGCGATGAAGGTTGAGGCCACCGCCGGCGGCGGCGTGGTGGCGGTGTCGATGAACGGCTCGAAGCAACTGCTGTCGATCACGATCGATCCCGAGGCCGTCTCGAAGGACGACGTCGAGATGCTGCAGGACA
>JAEUQQ010000100.1 GCA_016789685.1 Acidobacteriota bacterium
CAGCATCATGGCGTCCCTACTTCTTGTCGAACGTGTCGGGCTTGAACACGGGGTTGATCGTGAACTTCTTGAAGGTCCACTCCTCGCGCACGTCACCGTTCTCGGCGCGGCGGATCGTGTGCGGCAGCATGACGCCGTTCACCTTCTTGTGATCCGACAGGTACCACTGCACGTCGATGATCGTGGGCGGTTCGGTCCGCGCACGCTCGCGCGCTTCGCGCATGCGCTGCTCGCGTTCCTCGGGCGTCGGCGCCGGCTGGCCCGGCTGTCCGCCGCCCGCCCCTGGCGCGCCAGGCCCGCCGCGGAACATCCCGCCACGCTGCTGCACGTCCCGGTAGGCCAGCACCATCGGCAGGTGCGTCTGCTTGTCGATGAACAACTGCGCCGCGAAGCCGTCGGGGCCCTTCACCGCGATGATGTCGGCCTTGCCGTCGTCGCTGTCGGCTTCGCCACCGTACGAGAACTCGAGCGGCAGCGGCCCATCGCCCTTGAGCAACAGCGCCAGCATGATGCGGGTGACCTGCCGCTGCTGCGCGCGGAGCTGGCGCTGCTGCCGTTCGGCGGCCGCGGCCGGGTCGGCGGGCGCCGCACCGGGCGCGCCACCCGGCGCGCCGGCACCGCCAGGGCCTCCCATGCCGCCGAAGCGCATCCCGCCGGCGCCGCTCATCGACTCGAGGGTCGTCGTGCCGTTCAGCCCAGACGTGCGAACGACGCGCATCGTCGGATCGCCGGTGGGCGACATCGACTCGACCCAGATCATCTTGTCGCTGCCCGACAGCTTCAGTTCGATGTCGCCACCCATCTCGCGTTCGCCGAACATCCGCCGGAACTCTCCCTCGGCGGCCAGTGACACGGCTTTGTCGAGGGCTCCTCCGCCAAGCGCGGCGCGGGCGTCCTTGATGGCCTGCTCGAGGGCCGCGGCGTCGTCGACCATGGCGGCCGTGCTGACGCCGAGGCACAGGGCCACGACGGGGATGAGGGCGAGAACGGGAAGGGCCTGACGCTTGAACATGCGCATGGTTGGACGCTGCGGTCGCGGGAGGAGAATCGCCCCGGCGTCAGTGCCGGTGCGTGAAGGCCGCGACGTCCCTATGAGACGACGGATCAGGGGGTTAAGAACGTAAAACCTCGCCTGAATCGATCGTTTTTGCGATCCTGCCAATGGAACCGGGTGCTACTGTACGGGTGGAATCATGCCGTCGAGTCTCAACGCCGGTCTCGTGGGTGCCCGTCGTGCCGACGTGCGCCTCGCGGTGGTCAGCCTGGGCCTTGCCGCGGCGCTCGGTGTCATTGGCTGGTGGCAGTACCGGTCGGTGAGCGACGCGAGCGCGGCCGAGCACGACCGCATGCAGGCGCTGCTGGCGTCGCGAGCGGCGCAGTTCGAACGCGACCTCGACCGCGAGCTGACGCGCGCGTTCGTCTGGTTGCAGGTCGACGCCCCTTCGGCGTCGGGCGAGCCGCGCCGATCGCTTCCTGGACGGCTGGCGCGCTGGTACGACGAATCTCCCCACCCGGAGTTGCTCGAGAGCATCTACGTGGTGCGCTCGGCCGAGGCCGGGCCTGGCGCTGCCCAGGCCGCGCCCTCGACCTTCCGCTTCGACCGTGATGCCACCACGCTGGTCGAGGCACCCCTGCCGCCCGAACTGCAGCACCTGCGCGAGCGGTTCGCCGAGCGCGACCGTGAGCGCGACCGCGAAGGCGGGTTCGGGGGGCGACGCTTCAGGTTCGGACCCCCGATCGACCCGGTCGGACCTGCGCTCGTGGTCGGGCGCCCCTGGTTCCGCCGGAACCGGGTGGGCGACGGGGATGCGCCCGCAGCCGCCCCCGGGGGACGCGGCCGAAGCCCGGCGGCAGCCCCCGAGGATCCAGAACACGACGTCGTGGCCATCCTGGCCCTGCTCGACACGGCGTATCTCGCGCAGACACTGCTGCCCGCGATTGCCGCCGAGCACTTCCCGGTCGACGAGCGGTTTGCCTTCCGCCTGCGCGTCACGCGCGTCGCCGACGAGCAGCCGCTGTTCACCTGGCCGCGCGACACTGCGACCGTCGACTTCTCGCGTCCAGACGCGACGGTCGATCTGCTGCGGCTCAGGATCGAGGATTTCTCGCGTTTCATGCTCACCCGTCCGAATGGCGAGGGCGCGGCCGCGGCGCCGCCAGGGGGCGAGCCGCCGCCAGACGGCGACCGCATCCAGATCACCGTGCTGCCGCGTGAGGCCGCCGCCCCTCCGGATCCGGCGCGCAGTGAGGCGATGGTCATTGGGGCGCCCGACGGGCGTCGAGCGGTGTGGCGCCTCGCGCTGGTCCACCGCGACGGGTCACTCGATGAAGCCGTCGCGCGCACCCGCCGGTGGAACCTCGCCGCGAGCCTCGGCATGCTGCTGATCCTGGCCGCCGGCATGGGTGTCGTGCTCGTTGCGTCGCGGCGGGCGCAGCGGCTCGCGCACGAGCGGCTCGAGTTCGTTGCCGGCGTCTCGCACGAACTGCGCACCCCGCTGAGCGTGATCCGCTCGGCCGCCGAGAACCTCGCCGACGGTGTCGTCGCCGATGGCGCGCAGGTGCAGCGATACGGCCAGCTGATCGCGAGCGAGGGCCGCCGCCTGTCGATGATGGTCGACGACGTGATGGCGTTTGCGGGCATGGAACGCACGCGCGGAAGCGCCGAGCCGCAGCTCGTGGCCGTCGCCGAGGTCATCGACACCTGCCTCGCGCGCGTGCGCGACGACGTTGCGGCCGCCGGCCTCACGCTCGACGTCACGCGGCCGCCGTCGCTGCCGTTCGTGCAGGGCGATCCCGACGCCCTCGTGCGTGCGCTGGTCAACCTGGTCACCAACGCGATCAAGTACGCCGCCGATGGGGGCTGGATCGGGCTGGCGGCCGACGTGACCCGCGAGCGTGGGCGTGCCTTCGTCCGCCTGACGGTCAGCGATCGCGGGCCCGGCATCGACCAGGCCGAGCGCGCGAGGGTGTTCGAGCCGTTCTTCCGCGGGGCCGATGCGATGACACGGCAGATTCACGGCAACGGACTCGGCCTGAGTCTCGTGCAGCGCACGGTCGCCGGTCACGGCGGGCGCGTGATGCTGGGCGACAACGCCCCGACGGGGTGCGTGTTCACGATCCTCCTGCCGGTGGCCACCGCCGCCGCGGCCGCCCCGGCGACGGTGGGTGATGAAGCGCCTGCTGCTCGTTGAAGACGAGCCCGGCCTCGTCCTGACGCTCAGCGACCGGCTGGTCCGCGAGGGCTACCGCGTCGAGCACGCGGGCGACGGCGAGGCCGCCCTGGTGGTGGCCGAACGTGGCGGATTCGACCTCGTCATCCTCGACGTGGGCCTGCCGCGCAAGAACGGATTCGACGTGTTGCGCGCCATGCGCGAGCGCGGCGACGAGACGCCCGTGCTGATGCTCACCGCCCGGGGACAGCTCACCGATCGGGTGTCGGGCCTGCGCATGGGCGCCGACGACTACCTGACCAAGCCGTTTGAAATGGCCGAGCTGCTGGCGCGTATCGAGGCGCGCCTGCGACGCGATGCGCCGGTACGTGCTGCAGAGTCCGCAGTGAGTTCACCCGACCTGATTCCCGTGGGCGACGTTCGCATCGACCTCGTGCGCAGCGAAGTGTGGCGAGCCGACCAACGGGTCGAATTGTCGGCCCGCGAGTTCCAGTTGCTGCGCTACTTCCTGGCCCATCGTGGGGTGTCGCTGTCGCGCGAGCAGTTGCTGGCCGATGTCTGGGGCTACCAGCCCGGGACGACGACACGCACGGTGGATGTGCACGTCGCGTGGTTGCGGCAGAAGATCGAGCCGTCGCCGAAGCGTCCGCAGTTCCTCGTGACCGTGACCGGAATCGGATACCGGTTCGGCGAGTCGCCGGGTGAGAATTGATGGACTGCCCGGCGGGTTGACGGCCGTCAGGCCAACTCGACCCCGTCAAGGCCTGGGACGCGGTCGCGCAAGTAACGCTCGAGGTCGCTCGAGATGCGACGCAGCGCGGCGTGGGTCGCCGGGCCGCCGCTGATCAGTCGTAGCCTCACGTGGTGACCCGTGAGGCCGACGACCTGGATGTCGCCCCCGTCGCGGTGGAGGAAGGGCCGGATCTGGTCGAGCGCCGTCTCGATGGGCGAGAGGTCGAACGACGCGGACGCCGTTCGCACCGGACTAGGCCTGCAGGTAACGTCCATGTTCCGTTCGGCGGAGGAAGTGCTCGGTCACCAGGTGCGTCAGCACCTGCTGGCAGGTGGTCGAATCGAGCTGCCACAGGCGCTGGGCCTGGGCTTCGGTCAACTGCATCCCCGGCGCTTCGCGAAACTCGCTCGCGATGCGCCAGGCCAGCCCCGGGACATCGGGGCACGAAGGTGATGTGACGTCGTGGTGAGGCATGGTTGCCCGTCCCTCGAGGACGCACTGCGCCCGGAATCCCGAATCCGCCTTCAAGCCCCGTGCCGCGGCCGATCTGGGGACGACGTGGCCACCGACCGATAATCTGCCCAAGGAAGCCGCCATTCCCGTGTCGTCCGTTCCCGTGCCGCTGCCAAACGATCACACTGTGGCGCAACCGTCGCCCGCGCGCTCGCTGCGCGCCCAGTTGGCGACGCTGGTCACCGTCGTTGCGGTCGTGGTTGTCGGCGGCGGGGGGCTGGTCCAGACATTCCTCTACGAATGGCGGGCCGAACAGGCCATCTTCGAGGCGGGCACCCGCGTGGTCGCCGATGTCGCGACCGCGTTGGCGGCGGCGCCCGGACTACCCCGCGGCGACGAGTTGCACCGCGTCCTCGAGGCGGCCGAGGCCCGGTCAGACGTCCACAACGTCGGGGCGATGCTTCGAGATGCCAGCGGGCAGTCGTGGGCCGGCTCGAGTTCAGTCGCGCTGTCAGACACCGAGACCCGGCTGGCACGACTGGCCATCGAGCGCCGGGGTGAGGCCTCGTCGGACGAGCAGGCGGGGTTCAGGACGATCGCGAAGCCGATCTGGCGCGACGGTGACGTGGCGGGCGCCACCGTCGTCACGGTGTCGTCGCGGGTCGAGCACGAGGTCGCGTCGCGCGGCCGCGAGCTCGTGCTGTGGTTCTCGGCCGCGTCGGCCGTCGTGCTCGTGGTGCTGATCACGCTGGTCGAGCGGCGGCTCATTCACCAGCCGCTGCACGGGATCCTCTCGACGCTGCAGCGCTACGGGGCCGGCGACTTCGCGGCCCGCGCGGCCGTCGCGCGTGACGATGAGATCGGGCAGGTGGCATCGGCGCTGAACGCGATGCTGACGCGCATCGATCAGTTGCACGCATCGCTCCAGGACCGGGTGAATGAGGCGACGAGCGAACTGCGGCGGACGAACGACGACCTCGTGAAGAGTTACCAGCGCACGTTCGCGTTGCGCGAGTCGCTGGCCCGGGCCGAGCAGACGGCGGCCGCCGGACAGACCGCCGCGAACCTCGCCCACCAGATTGGCACGCCGCTCAACCTCATCTCGGGCTACGTGCAGATGATGCGCGAAGACGAAACCTGCGACGCGCGAGCCGACGACCGGCTGCGGAGCATGGAAGACCAGATCAGGCGGGTCACCGGCTACGTCCGGACGACGCTCGACGCCGTCCGGCGGCCCGAACTGCCCAGGGAACCGATCCCGCCTCGCCCGTTGCTGCACCGCCTGATCGAGACGGCCCGACCGCGGCTCGCCGTTGCCCGCATTGCGGTCGATGCCCGGATCAACCCGCACCTGCCGTTCGTGGTGGGCGATGCCGTCAGGCTCGAGCTGGCGTTGTTGAATCTCGTGAACAACGCGCTCGATGCCATGCCCGACGGCGGCACGCTGACCATCGTGGGCGAGGCACGCCAGGGGCAGCTGCACATCGAGATCAGCGACACCGGGACGGGGATCCCCGAGGAGTTGCTGCCACGCATCTTCGACCCCTGGATTACGACCAAGCCCGCCGGGCAAGGCACCGGGCTGGGCCTCAGCATCGCGCGTGACGTGGTCACCGGGCATGGTGGGCGCATCGACGTGCGCAGTACGCCTGGCCTCGGGACGACCTTCACCATCGACTTGCCCGGCACGTCCGGGTCCCCAGCCGTTCGAGAGGTGTGATCGTGTTTCGCATACTCGTCGTCGACGACGACCAGGAAACCTGCCGGTTCATGAAGGAGCTGCTCGCGCGGCCCGACCGCGAGATCGAGCTGGCGTACGACCCCGATCGTGCGCTGGCGATCGCGGGCGAGATGCCGTTCGACCTCGTGATCTCGGACATCAACCTCAACTCGCGCCTCACCGGCCTCGACGTGCTGCGTGCCTTCAAGAGCGCGAGCCCCGACGCGCAGGTGTTGCTCATCAGCGGTTTCGGGTCGCTCGAGATGGCCGTCGATGCCGTCCGCAACGGCGCGTTCGACTTCATCAGCAAGCCGTTCAACATCGCCGAGGTCAAGGCGGTCGTCGACCGGGCGCTGGCGCAGGCGACGGCCGCGGCGGCGGCGACCGCCGACCGGACGGCGGGCACGCGCCCGCCACGCGAGATCCAGCCGGCCGGGCTCGTGGGCCGGAGCCCGGCGATGCTCGCGGTGTACAAGCAGATCGCGCGGGCGGCCGACACGACCGCGCCGGTGCTGATCATCGGCGAGAGCGGCACCGGCAAGGAACTCGTGGCCCGCGCCGTGCACACGCACAGCCAGCGGTCGAGCCGCCCGTTCGTGGCCATCAACTGCGGCGCCATCACCGAGACGCTGCTCGAGTCAGAGATGTTCGGCCACGTCCGCGGGTCGTTCACGGGCGCGATCAACGACTCGAAAGGCATCTTCGAGCAGGCGCATACGGGGACGGTGTTTCTCGACGAACTGGGCGAAACCTCGCCGGGGCTCCAGGTGAAGCTGTTGCGCGTGCTCGAAGAGAACGAGGTGCGCCCGGTCGGTGGCTCGCGGACGATCAAGGTCGACATCCGGATCATCGCGGCCACGAACGTCGACATCGAAAAGGCGGTCGTCGACGGGCGGTTCCGGCAGGACTTGTACTATCGGCTGGGCGTCATCACGGTGACCGTGCCGCCGCTCAGGGAGCGGCGCGAAGACATCCCGCTGCTGGCCGCGAAGTTCCTGCGCAACGCCTGCAGCCGCGCGCAGCGCACCGTCGAGATCGGCCCGACGGCGATGCAGGCGCTGAGCCTGTACGACTGGCCGGGCAACGTGCGCGAGCTCGAGAACGTCGTCGAGCGGCTGGTGGTGTTCTCGCGGGGGTCGATGATCGAGGTGGCCGACCTGCCGCCGAACCTGCGCGGCGGGCCGCAGGACGTGCAGCACAGTCTCTTCCAGGACCTGCCGTCGCTCGATGAACTCGAGAAGCGCTACCTGAAGCACGTGCTCGAGACCGTGGGCGGCAATCGCACGCGGGCCGCCGAGGTGCTCGGCGTCGACCGGCGCACGCTGTACCGGATGGCCGAACGCTTCGGCATCAGCCTCGAGGAGTCGTAGGCGGGGTCACATCTTTCATTACAGCATTTTTCAAGACCTGACCCCGCAGCGTTCCGCCTCTCGCGGCTGTCCAGCCTCAGGCGGCGGTTCCAGCCGTCCGGGCTCGTTCGAGGCCCGTGTCACGCCGGTGCCGGCAGCCCGCGCGTGACGACGTCCTCCATCGCCTCGGCGAACGCATCGATCTCGCTCAGCATCGTGTAGACGTTTGGCGTGACGCGAATCCCCTGGAACTCGTCGTGGATGATGGGCGTCACGAGGATCCGTCGCGTCGTCCAGAGGTGCGACACGATCCTGCCCGGGTCGATCCCGATCACCGACACGTTCGACAGGCCGCCAGCCTGCGCGGGGTCGTCGAGATTCGTGAGCATCCGCACCTTGTCGTGCCTGAGCAGCCGGCGAGCGAACCGGTCGCGCAGGTAGCGCAGGCGCGCGACCTTCCGTTCGACGCCGATCGTCTCGTGGAAGGCGATGGCCTCGGCGATGGCCTGGTGGTTGGCCGCCGGGTGCGTACCGACCTCCTCGAACTTGCGGATGTCGCCCGCGCGCGACGCCGACGTGGGCGTCAATCCCCAGAGGTCCCTGATCAGTTCGCGGCGCACGTAGAGGAACCCGGTGCCGACGGGCGCGAGCAGCCACTTGTGGAGGCTCGTGCCGTAGTAGTCGCACTCGAGGTCACGGATCGCGAACGGGAAGTGCGCGAACGCGTGCGCGCCATCGACGATCGTCCTGACGCCCCGGGCGCGCGCCATGCGGCAGATGTCGCGCACGGGGAAGATCTGGCCCGTGAGGTTGGTGATGTGGCAGAAGTGCAGGACTTTCGTGCGCGGCGTGATGGCGCGCTCGATGCGATCGACCAGGTCGGCCATCGACGGGGGTGGCACGGGGAACGAGATCCTGACGATCTTCACCTTGTCGCGACGCTCGCGCTGGTCCCAGGTGTCGAGCATCCGGGGGTAGTCCTGGTTGGTCGTGAGCACCTCGTCGCCCGGGGCGAGGTCGATGCCAAGCTGCGCGATCATCAGCGCCTCGCTGGCATTGCGCGTGATGGCGAGTTCCTCGTGGTCGCAGCCGGCGTGGACGGCCAGCTTCCGGCGCACGCTCTCGATGTTGGGCTCGAGCACCTGCCACATGTGGTAGACGGGCGACTGGTTCGAGATGTCGAGATAGCGCTTGAAGGCCTCGTGGACGACGCGTGGCGAGGGGCAGACGCCGCCGTTGTTGAGGTTGATGATGCTGCGGTCGAGGGTGAAGGCGAGCTGGATTTCGCGCCAGAAGTCCTCGTCGCGTGCGACCTCGTCAGGCGAGCGGCCGGCGGTGGCGGCCGAGGCGGCCATCAGGCGGGGCACGGCGTCGTCGCGGAAGGCGGCGGCGACGGCGAGACCGGCGGACGAGGCGGTGCTGAGGAAGCGGCGACGGCTCGTGGTCATGACGCACCTCGGCGCATGCACGGCCGGCAGCCTGGAACGCCGGCGGCTCACGCGTCGCGGCGACGATAGCACAGGCGGTGACGTCGCCTGCGCCTGAGGGCAGACGTCGATCGGCTGGGCAATTACCCCGCCGCGTTCCGGCACGCACGGTCGACGTCTCGCCGCCGCGGCCGACGCTACCGGAGTGGTAGCTGCGCATGCTGGGCGTCGGGCTGAAGCGTCACGGTTCGACAAGTGAGGAGGCGTCACGCGGGTGGCTGGCCCCGTGTGTTCTGCATCGATCCAGAGAAGAAAACAAATGTCTCCGCCGGAGCAGACAACCAGAGCCCTCCATGGCAGACGTCGAGCTGGTAGTCGCAAAACGTCAGAAATCACTCGGTCTATTCGTCTACCATGTGATGGTCTCGTTCTTGCTTCTCCCTCTGCGGAATCTGAACCCGCGCGCAGAGCATGCGACGCGTCACCGGGATTGCAGGGGAAAAACCCATGTTGAGGAAGTTGCTGATCGGCGCGGTCGCTTCGGTGATCGTAGGGTGGTCTGGCACGGCGAGCGCCGGCCTGATCACGTTGAACAACACCAACCAGTCCGCGACGTTCCTGTTCGAAGGGACGACGGCGAGCACGGCCTGCGCCCAGTGTGACGCCTCGGTGACCGTGACCTTCAACGGCAGCACGTTGACGTTCACGCTGGCCAACACCTCGCAGGACGGCATCGCCGGTCAGAACGTCCTGACCTCGATTGCGTTCAATACCAACCCGACGAATCTGGCGTTCAGCTCGCCCCAGTACAGTGGGTTCTCGGCCGGCAAGCAGTGGACGTTCGACCTCAACGGACAGGGACAGTTTGAGATCTTCGCCAGTTCGAACCAGGGCATCACCAACGGCCTCGACGACAATCAAGTCGGGACCATCTCGGTCACGACCACGGCGACGTCAATCGAGTTCGTGACCGGCGAGGCCCACTTCCAGGCCATTCCGCCGACGGGTGGATCGACGAAGGCGAGCGCGTGCGTCCAGGGGAC
>JAEUQQ010000111.1 GCA_016789685.1 Acidobacteriota bacterium
CGAACGCTACGGCGGCGACCAGCACGACGCCACCCGTGTGCCCGATGCCCCACAGCATGCCCGCGAGCCAGCGGCGCCGGGACGAGTCGGCCGCGAGCGGGGCGACCGCCGCAAGGTGGTCGGGGCCCGCCAGCACGTGGAGGCCTCCGGCCGAGAGCCCGGCAAACGCCAGCAGCAGGGGCGACATCACCGGCGTGGTGCCGGGGCGGCAGGCGGAGGGACGATCTGCAGGATGGTCGGGAACCGTCGCGCCTGCGCGTTGGGGCCCACGTGGAGGTAGCCCTGCGAGCCGCCGTAGGTGTAGTCCTTGACCGTGACCCCTGGCGGAAACGCCATCGTCTCTTCGCGGAAGCGCCCGACATCGAACGCGTGGGTGGGCGGCGCCTCGAACACCACGTCGCCCTTCGTCTTCAGCGACCCGCGATAGAACGTCACCACCTGGAGGAACGACGCGGGCGTGCCGTACAGGTAGTACCGCTGCCCCTTGCCGGCGTCGAAGGCCGACAGGAACTGCGCGCCGGGATACAGCGGCACGCCGAGCGACGCCTCGTCTGGTGCTCCGGCCGGCGCCTCCGGGGCCGCCAGGCTCGGCGTGACGTTCTGCGGGGCCGGCGTCGCTGTGGCTGGAGGCTGGACGGAGGCTGGCGGGGTCACCTGGCCGGCCGGAGGCGTCTTATCGGTCGACGGAGCCCCGGGCGGCAGCACTCCACGTGAAGAACCCGGCCGGGGAAACGGCTGGGGCGTCTGCGCGGCGCCCGACGCCGCTAGGAAGGCGACGACCAGGCTGGCGAGTGTCGCGACGCAACGAAGGTTCATGCCAGCTAGTATAGACATGACACCGGCGGGCGTAACCCGCATCCAACGGATCAGACACCAGACGCGCGGGCCCGGCCCGCGGATAGACATAACCATGGCCAACACGTTCAAGACCACGATCCTCCTGGCGGCCCTCAGTGGCCTCTTCCTGCTCATCGGCGAGATGGCCGGCGGTTCCGGCGGCTTGCTCATCGCGTTCGGCGTCGCCGTCGCGATGAACTTCGTCTCGTACTGGTTCTCGGACAAGATCGTCCTGAAGATGTACCGCGCCCAGGAAGTCGGCGCCTCGCACCCGCTGTACGCCGCCGTCGCGCGGCTCGCGCGCCGCGCCGAGCTGCCGATGCCCAAGGTCTACATCATCCCCGACCACTCGCCCAACGCGTTTGCGACCGGGCGCAACCCGGAGCACGCGGCGGTGGCGGCGACCGAAGGCCTCATCCGGATGCTGTCGCCCGACGAACTCGACGGCGTGCTCGCACACGAACTTGCGCACGTCAAGAACCGCGACATCCTGATCAGCTCGATCGCGGCGACGATCGCGGCGGCCATCATGATGCTGGCGCGGATGGCGCAGTTCGCGGCGATGTTCGGCGGCGCGCGGCGCGACGACGAGGGCGAGGGCACCAACCCGATCGCGCTGCTCGCGATGATGATCGTCGCGCCGCTGGCGGCGATGCTGATCCAGGCGGCGATCTCGCGGTCGCGCGAATTCCTGGCCGACGCGGGCGGTGCGGCCATCGCCGGATCGCCGATGGGGCTCGTCAACGCGCTGCAGAAGATCGAGCGTGGCGTGTCGCGCATCCCCATGGACGCGAACCCGGCGACGGCGCACATGTTCATCATGAAGCCGTTCTCGGCGCGCGGCCTGATGGGCCTGTTCAGCTCGCACCCGCCGACCGAAGACCGCATCAACGCGCTGATGGGCCGCTCGTAACCGGGCGGCCTATCAGGCGACGGCGACGCGCGAGGCGGCGCGCCATCCAATCGTGATCGGGCGCTTGCCGTCGACGCGGAGGCGCACGCGGTCGGCGACGTCGTCGCGCGCTTCGCAACGCACGCGCGTGCCCGGCCGCAGGTGATGCTGCTCGACGAACGCGAGGAACTCGGCGTCCTGGTCGAGGATGCGCGTGACGCGCAGCGGCGTGCCGAGGGCGCAGGTCACGAGCGTCGTGTGCTCGGGTTCGAACAGCCGCGCACCGTGCGCGGGAATCGGGTCGCCGTGCGGATCGGCGGCGGGCCGCCCGAGCATCACGTCCATCGCCTCGATGACGCGGTCAGACACGGCGTGCTCGAGCCGCTCGGCCTCGTCGTGCACTTCGGTCCACGACAGGCCGAGCACCTCGACCAGGAACAACTCGACGATGCGGTGGCGGCGCAGCACCATGGTGGCGAGCTTCTCGCCGCTGAGCGTGAGCCTGACGCCGACGTAGGGCGAGTAGTCGACGAGTTGTGCGTCGGCGAGCGCCTTGACCATCGTCGTCGCGGTGCCGGGTGTGATGCCGAGCGTCTGCGCCAGGCGGCCCATCGGCACGAGGCTGCCGTCATCCTCGAGGCGGTGCTGGGCCTGGAGGATGGCCTTGAGGTAGTTCTCGACGGTGCTGGAGGGGAGCGGGGGCGTGGACATGGCGCGCGGATGGTTGTAGCAAGAAAGCGTGCCGCGGGCAAAGGTTGCTTGACTCCGGGCCCTGCCGTTGCATATGATCCGTCGTCTGTCGCCGGCCGGATTTGGCGAAAAGGGCGGTTAGCTCAGAGGTAGAGCACCGGTCTTACACACCGGCTGTCGCAGGTTCGAATCCTGCACCGCCCACCAGCAGGTGGTGCCGGAGCGACAGACACGACTCGAGCGGGGTCGTAGTTCAGTTGGTTAGAACGCCGGCCTGTCACGCCGGAGGTCGCGGGTTCGAGCCCCGTCGACCCCGCCAAACACTCCCAAGTCAACACATCGTGGTCGCCTGGAACGTGCAGCGACTCCGTGCGCGTGCGGGGCTGCCCGGTCCGGACGGCCGGTCCGACACGTGTCGCCGTACATCCAAACGGCCGCCCGCCCGAGAGGGGCGGGACGGCCGGGATTCATGGGCACGCGCCAACGGCGTGACCGACCTTACCCGCGCGATCGACGCCTGAGGGTCCAGCCGGCGGCCAGCGCCAGCAACGTCAGCGAGGCCGGTTCGGGTATCTGGGTGACCCGGGCCCGCACCTCGGGCTCATCGACATTGGCTGCCCAGTCGAGCATCAGGAACGTGGGGGAATCCACGGTCAGGTCGCACGAGGGACACTCGTCGGCGAGATCGGTTGGCGGCAGTTCACCGTCAAACGTGGCGGGCGGCTGCGTGATGGGGTCGGCGGCGGCCGGGAGTGCGAGTGCCAGGGCCAGTGCGAGGCCTGCGGCGATAGCGACGACGGCGTGACGAATAGACATGAGAGTAAGGCTCCTCCCCCGCTCGATCGCC
>JAEUQQ010000144.1 GCA_016789685.1 Acidobacteriota bacterium
GAGATTCCCGCGGCCGACAACGTCGTTGACTACGCGGTCAGGCTGGTGCGCGCGACACGCCCCGCGCCGGCTCGAGGCGAGACGGTGCCCGACATGGTGACGCGCTTCGTCCGCTGGGGGGCTGGCCCTCGCGCGGGCCAGGCGCTCCTGCTCGGCGCCAAGGCACGCGCGTTGCTCGAAGGGCGCCTTGTCGCCTCGCTCGACGACGTCGCCGCCGTGGCACTTCCCGTCCTGCGCCACCGACTCCTCGTCAACTTCCAGGCCGAGGCCGAAGGCGTCACGCCCGATGCGGTGGTGGCACACCTGCTGGCGCGGCTGCCGCAGACGCCGGGTCGTGCCTGACGCACTCCTGGTCGAACCGGCCCTGCTGGCCGGCATCAGCGACCTCGACCTGATCGCGCGCCGCGTCGTCGATGGCCTGGTATCGGGCCTCCACCGCAGCCCGTTTCACGGCTTCAGCGCCGAGTTCCACCAGTACCGGCATTACCGGCCCGGCGACGACGTGAAGCACGTCGACTGGAAGCTCTTCGCGCGCACCGATCGGCTGTATACCAAGCAGTTCCAGGAGACCACGAACCTTCCGGCGTCGTTCGTCATCGACACAAGCGCGTCGATGGGATTTGCGGGATCAGGTCCCTTGACCAAGTTGCGGTATGCGGTCGTGCTCGCGGCGGCGCTCTCGCACCTGCTCGCCCGGCAGGGCGATCAGGTCGCCCTGCTGCTGGGTGATGGCGGAGCGGGCCGTTACCTCGCTCCGCGCGGCGGGCGCGTGCACCAACGCGCGATCCTGCACGCGCTGGCCGCGGCCGAGGCAGCCGGTCCCTGGCCGGCCGCGGCGGCGGTGCGCGCAGCTGCCCTGCGGATGGCACGACGTGGCCTCGTCTTCGTCTTCACCGACCTCTACGACGACGAGGCCTCGACACTCGCGGAGTTACGGCATGCGGTCAGCATGGGCCACGACGTCGCGCTGTTCCACGTGCTGACGCGCGACGAAGTGACGCTCACTGCCGCCGGCGTTCACGAGTTCGAGGACGTCGAGACCGGAGCCACGCGCGAGGTCGATGCGACGGCGATGGCCGGGCCATACACGGCGCGCGTGCGCGCCTTCCTCGATGAGGCTCGGACGACGGCGCAGGCCGGAGGGATCGACTACAGCCTGGTCGATACCCGGATGCTGCCGCAGGATGTCCTGCGGCGCTTCCTCGTGCGCCAACCAGGCGTGGGACGCACGCCGTGATCTGGCTGCAGGCAGCGGCGCTCGCCGGGCTCGTCGCCGTCGCCGTGCCGATCCTCGCGCACCTCGTCGCCCGGCGCGCGACGCGGCGCCTCGTCTTTCCAACCCTGCGGTTCATCGAGGCGCCGCCACCATCGGCGCGCGCGCGGCACCTGCTAAGCGACTGGCCGTTGCTGGTGACGCGGATGGCGATCGTCGCCCTGGCCTCGATCGCGCTCGCGCAGCCCCTGCTGGTGTCGCAACGCCGTGTCGACGCCGCACTGGCCCGCGAGGCCCGAGTCACCCTCGTCGATACCAGCGCCAGCATGTTGCGACCAGCGCGCTCTGGTCCCGGCCGCGTGCTCGACGCCGCACGCGCACGCGCCGCGGCGGACGCGCACGGCGCATTCCGCTCGTTGACGATCGAGACCGCCGACATGCGCGAGGGGCTGCGCCGGGCCGAACGCTGGCTCTCGACGGCCCCTCCGGCGCGGCAGGTGATCGCCATCCTCACCGATGCGCAGCGCGGCACGCTCCCGGCGCAGATCCCGGACACGGTTCCGCCACATGTCGGCGTGACGATCGAGGCGTTCGACGCACGCGGTACCACGTCGGCCCTCGCGCCGCGGATGTCGCGCGTCGATGGGCGCGTGATCGTCGAGGCACGTTCCCTGTCGATCGTCGATGGCGACGGCGTCGGCGTCATCACCGCATCGCCCTCCGCTGGCGCGCCCTGTGTGCTCCAGGTGCAGGTGTCAGTCGCCGACAACGACCCGGCGCTCGCCGGCGCGCTGCGAGACGCTGCGATCGCCGAGGGGGTTCCGTGTGCGCCGGAAGGCAGCCCGTCGCTCACGGTCGCGGTGTCGCAGGCGGCCGCTGCCGCCGCGTCCCCCGCTGCCCCCTTCGACGCAACCATGCTCGGGCTCGTGACCCGGATGCATGCGTTGCTGTCGCCGTCAGACGCTGCTCTGGTCGCGTGGTCGCGCCAGGGCGATGCCCTGATCGCCCATGCCACCGTTTCGCCGCTCGATGACGCCGCCGCGCGCATCGTCGCTGCGGCCTTCGCGGCGTACGAGGCGCCAGATATCAGTCGCGAGGCGGACCCTCGGCGCGAACTCCCGGTCACCCTCGCCGCCTGGGACCGAGCCGCCTCCGCTCCGCCCGACGAGTCGTTCAGGTACGAGCCGTCATCTGATGGCCGGTGGGGCTGGGTTGCTGTGCTCGCTCTCCTGGCCTTCGAGTGGTGGTTGCGACGCCACGATCGCCTTCGCGGCTCTGAGGCCCCCGGAGTGACGCGTGCGGCCTGACATCGCGACCGGCGCATCGCCCGCAGATCGCTTTGCCGGCCAGCTCGCGGCTGCGCGGCGGATGGTTGCGGCCGCGATTGCCATCGAGATGTGCGCGGCCATGTCGCTGACCGTGGCGATTGTCGGCGCGACGACCTGGGCGGCCGCACGCGAGTTCCCGCGGTCGCACCAGTCGAACGTGGTCGCCATCGCCGCGATGGCGGTGGTGGTCGGACTCGCGTGGGCCTGGCGGCGGCGCGGCGACCTGACGAGGGCGGCGATCGCGGCGCAGATCGAGGCCGTGGCTCCTCACGCCCGCAACGTTGTCGTCACGGCCGAGCAGTTGACCGCCGGCAACCTCTCGACGTCGCCGGGGCTCGAGGCGTGGATCATCGATGATGCCTGCGGGATCGTTGCGGCCGCACGGCCGCGCGTGGTGAACCGTCGCCGTGCAGTCATCGTGCTGGCCGTCGCCGTAACGTCCGCGGCGCTGAGCGCCGTGATGGCGATCGGCGTGCGTGGCCCCACCGCCATCGTCGGAGCATCCCGGCAACCAGCACCCGCAGTGGCCGACGGCTCGGGGCCCGCCCCGGAGGTTCGGGTTCGCGTGGTCCCCCCGGACTACTTGCGTCGCGATTCGACCACGATGACGAATCCGACCCGGCTCGACGTACCTGAGGGCAGCCGCCTGCACCTGTCGGCGTCGGGCGATGTCGGCATCACGGCGGTGTGGCTCAACGGCCGCGGTCTCGCAAGCCACACACCTGGCGCCCCCGTCACGCTGGCCCCAGTGGACGACGGTTCGATCGTCGTCGAACTGGGTGGCGACGGCCGGCCCGAACGCCGGGCGCTGCCGCTCGCAATCATCCGCGACCCGGTTCCAGTCGTGACGGTGGTGACGCCTGGGCGGGATCTGGTCGTCGACAACATCTCGGCGACGTTCGAGGTGAGGCTGACGGCCCGCGACGACCAGTCGCTTGCCTCGCTGCGGCTCCGCTACACCAAGGTGTCGGGATCGGGCGAGCAGTTCGAGTTCGTCGAAGGTGAGCTGCCCGTCCTGACCACTGCGTCATCTCCGCTCGAGTGGGCCGGCCGCGCCACACTCGACCTCGGTGCACACAGACTCGTCGCCGGTGACCTGATCGCGTACCGGGCTGTCGCGCGCGATCGTCGCCCCTCCGGTGGGGAGGGGACGTCGGACACGTTCGTCGTCAGGGTCGCGCAACCAGGCGACGTCGCATCGGCGGGATTCGCCATCGACGAGGACGAGAACCGCTTCGCCTTGAGTCAGCAGATGCTGCTCGTCAAGACCGAACGCCTCGATCGCGAGCGCCTGCGGCTGGCGGCCGACGAGTACGCCTCGCGCGCCTCGGGACTGGCGGTCGAACAGCGGATGATCCGGAACGAGTTCTCGTTCATGGTCGGCGGTGAGGTCGAGGACGAAGAGGAGGAGGCCGCCCACTCGCACGAGTTGCAGGAAGGGCGCGACGACAACCGGGGCCGCCGCGACGTCCTCGCAGCAATCCGCGCGATGAGCCGCGCCGAGCAGTGGCTGCTGCGCGCGAACTCGCACGAGGCGCTGCCGCATGTCCGCGAGGCGGTCGAAGCCCTGCAGCGGGCCTTCAGCCGCACGCGCTACCTTCTCCGCACCCTCCCCATCCACGCGCGCATCGATCTCGAGCGCCGCCTGAGCGGTGACCCGCAGGGGAGCCAGGGCGTACGGATGCCAGCGCCGCCCGCAACGGCACGGGAGCGCGTGGCCGCCACGCTGGCCTCGATCGCCGAAATCGACCGCACGATTCGCGACGGGCATCGGCTGCCGCCAGACGAGCGGCGGCGGCACCTTGTCGATATCGCCACGCGGATTGCCACGCTCGATCCACGCTCGGCGGCGGTTGCCGAGGCCGCGAGGCTCGTGCTCGACGCCGGCCGAGCCTCCGCAGGCCCTGGTGCGGACCTGCTCGCTGGCGCTGCCTCGCTCCTGGCAGACGATACGCGTCGGCAACTCGCGCCTCCGCTCGGCGGGCCTGCTGCGGCGGCGGCGACCGCACGACCTCACGTGGGACCAGCCTCTCAAGCGACCGGAGCCCGCCGATGAACGTGCGCATCGCCGCCCGCGGCGTCGCGATCGCTGTTGCCGTCGCGGCGGCAATCGACCCGACGTGGACGACCGCGCGACCCGAACGGGGCCGCCTCGGCATCCTGGTCGATGCGAGCCCGACGATGTCGCTGCCAGCATCGACATCAGGCCCCGACACCCGTGGCCAGCAGGCGCTCGCCATTCGCGACGAGGTCGTCGCCGCGCTCGCCGACGATGCGGATATCGAGCCGTACCTCTCGCCAGGCCAGGACGCCGTCCTCGTCATTGGTGATGCGCTGCGGCCGCTTCCCGGCTCGACGCCGCCGGTACCCGTGTGGACGGTGACCGTCGGCTCGACGCTCTCGCCGAACGTCGAGGTGGAGTCGGTCGCCCTGCCCCACCGCGTCGCGCGCGGCAGCCGTGTGCTGGTCGAGGTCACGATCCGAGGCGTCGGGGTGGCCGGCGAGACAACGACCGTGACGCTGACGGCTGGGGCGCTCGCGGTGGCGTCGCGCGCACATACCTGGCAGCCGGGCACGTCGAGAGTGTCGCTGGCGTTCGAGGTCGTGCCATGGGCGACGGGACCGCTGGCGCTGCGTGCCACCGCCTTGCCCGGGGCGCGCGAGGCCACGAATCTCGACAACGCGGTGGACGCGACGACGTACGTCGGCCGACGCCCGGCCCGCGTGCTGGTGCTCGACGCCCATCCGTCGTGGACGACGCGCTTCGTGTCCCTCGCCCTGGCCG
>JAEUQQ010000218.1 GCA_016789685.1 Acidobacteriota bacterium
GCCGGATTCAGGGCCCGGGCGCGTTCGAAAGCGGCGATGGACGCCGGGAAGTCGCCGAGTTCCTGGTGCGCGAACGCGATTTGGACGAGCGGCGCCACTACCTGCCGGCTGCCGGCGGGCTTCTTGTCGATCGCAGGCGCCAGGGTCTCGACGACCTCGCGGTAGGCCCGCCGTTGCTCGAAGGCGAGGGCCAGGGAATACGCCCCACGCAGGCCGGTCGGCTCGAGGGCGACCAGGCGGCGCGCGGCGGCCTCGGCGTCGTCCAGGTCGTTCGACCGGCGCTCGGCCTCCGACAGCAGGTAGAGGACGTTGCCGTCGGTCGGCGACTGCGTCACGAGTTCGCGGAGCACATCGCGGGCCCTGGCGGGCTGGTCGGCGGCGAGCCACGACGAGGCCTCGCGCAGCCTGAGGTCGGCCGAGCGCGGCGACTGAGCGGCAGCCTGCCGGTAGGCGTCGGCGGCGCCGGCGCTGTCGCCCTGCGCCTCGAGCAGCGTGGCCAGCGACGTCCAGGCCCGCACGAACCGCGGCTGGATCGTCACCACATCGCGCAGGACTCCGATGGCCTCGGCGGGCTTGCCCACGCCCTCGTAGGCCTGCGCGAGCATCAGCCCGGCGTCGGCCACGCCCGGTTCCTGCTGCCAGAGCGCGTTGAGCGGCTCGATCGCCGCCTGCGCATTGCCACGCGCGAGCTGGAGGCGGCCGAGCGTCAGGAGGAGGCCCAGGTCGTACTTGCGGTTGGGCCGGGCTTGCTCGAGGTGCCCGATGGCCGAGGCGATGTCAGCCGTCGCGGCGGCTGACTCGGACTGTTCGACGCGCTGGAGCCGCGACGCGTACAGCGTGCCGAGCACCCAGTGCGCCTCGGTGTTGGCGGGGTCGCGTTGCAGCGCCTCGTTGGCGGCCGTCATGGCCTCGTCTTCGCGGCCCGCCCGGGCCAGGAGCCCGGCCAGTTCGGCCCGGATCTCTGCCGACCCGGTGTCGCGTGCGGCGGCGCGCCGCAGCGCCTCGACCGCGGCGTCGCCGTCGCCTTCACCCTCGAGCACGCGCCCACGGATGAACTCGTAGTAGGCCTCTGACTGGGCCGCCTGCGACGGGGGCGGCGCCGGCGGGGCGGGCGCCGGCGGCGGCTGGACGGCCAGGGCGACGAGCAGGACAGACAGGACGGGCATCCGTCGATTGTTCCACAGGCGGACGGCGGCGGTATACTCGCGCCGGAGGATTCATGCCCGTCGATCAGCAGTTGCTCGAGATTCTCGCGTGCCCTGCGTGCAAGACCCCGGTGCAGGTGGTCAAGGAGGGCACGGCCCTCAAGTGCGCGCAGTGCCACCGTGTGTACCCGATCGTCGACGACATCCCGGTGATGCTCATCGACGAAGCCACGGTCGAGGCCTGACGCCGGGTTCGCCGACGATGGCTGCCAGCACCGCGACCCTCGGCCTGCCGACACGCGACCGCCTCGCCGACGGGTGCATGATCGCCCTGGCGGCGTGCGCCGGCGCGACCCAGGTGTCGATCGCGGCCGCCGAGATCCTGCTCGCGCTCGCGTTGATCGGGTGGCTGGTGATGGTCGCGGTGCGCCGCGAGCGCATCGACACGCCCCGGTTCTTCGTCCCGCTGACGGCCTACGCCGGCGCCACGCTGGTGTCGGCGGCCTTCTCTCCCGACCCGGCGCGCAGCCTGCTCGACGCGAAGGAAGTGCTCCTCTTCCTCGTGGTGCCGATGGTCATGCGCATCGCGCGCGGCGAGTGCGCCGGCCGGATCCACACGGTCATCCTGACGGTCGGCGCCATCGCGGCCATCCTCGGGATCGTCCAGTACGGCATCCTGCACTACGACAACCTCGGCAAGCGTCCGCAGGGCACACTGACGCACTACATGACGTACTCGGGCGTGATCATGCTGGTCATCGGTGTGGCCGTCGCCCGCGTGCTCTACCGCCAGCGCGACCGCGCCTGGGCGTCGCTCGTGCTGCCCGCCGTGGTCGTCGCGCTCGCATTGACGTTCACCCGCAGCGCCTGGGTCGGCGCCTGCCTCGGCGTGGCCGTCCTGTTCATGCTCAAGGACCGCCGGCTGTTTGCGATCACGCCGGTGCTCGCGGCCCTGTTCATCGCCGTCGCGCCGGCGCGCGTCACCGACCGTGTCTACTCGATGTTCGACCTCAAGGACCCGTCGAACCGCGACCGGCTGGCGATGATGCAGGCGGGCACGGCGATGGTGAAGGACCACCCGTTGACGGGCGTCGGGCCCGACATGGTGACGGTGCGGTATCCGCAGTATCGCGTGGCGTCGGCGGTCAACGAGCACGCTCCGCACCTGCACAACGTGCCGATGCAGATTGCCGCCGAGCGCGGCCTGCCCGCGCTGGCGCTGTGGTGCTGGTTCATCGCCGTCACGGCTTGGGACCTGGTGCGGCGGATGCGGACCAGTGCCGATCCGTCGATCGCGGCCGCCGGTCTCGCCGCACTCGTCAGCATGTGCGCGGCCGGGATGTTCGAGTACAACTTCGGCGACTCCGAGTTCCTCATCCTGCTGCTGGTGCTCGTCACGCTGCCCTTCGCCGCCGATCACCCGGCACCGGAACGCACGGCCTGAATGGCTCACCATCTCGATGCCGCGCGCGCCCGCGCGCTCGTGGACCAGTTCGCCTCGCGTCGCGTGGTGGTCGTCGGCGACGTGATGATCGACGAGTTCGTGGTCGGCCGCGTCGAACGGATCTCGCCCGAAGCCCCCGTGCCGGTCGTGCGCTACCAGCGCAGTGACGCGCGCCTGGGGGGCGCGGCGAATGTCGCGCAGAACGTTGCCGCGTACGGCGCACACGTCGCGCTCGTGGGCCTCGTGGGCCACGACGACGCGGCCACGACGCTGGCGCGCCTGCTGGGTGCCGCCGGCATCGATGCCAGCGGCCTCGTGCGCGACGCGTCGCGCCCGACGACGCGCAAGCAGCGCATCGTGACCACGCGCAACCAGCAAGTGGCGCGGATCGACTACGAGGACGATGCCGACGCGCAGGCCGAGGCTTCTGCCGCGCTGGTCGAGCAGCTGCGGCGCCTCGCGCCCGGCGCCGACGTGATCGTCGTGTCTGACTACCTCAAGGGCGTCGTCACGCCGGCCGTGATGCAGGCCGCCGTCGATGCGGCGCGGGCACGCGGCATCGCCCTGCTCGTCGATCCCAAGATTCCGCACATCGATCGGTACCGCGGCGCGACGCTGGTTACCCCGAACCACCACGAGGCCGAAATGGCCACGGCGATGCGCATCCGCACGAGCGACGACGCCTGCGAGGCCGCGCGGCGGTTCCGCGCGGCGGCCGGGTGCGAGTCGGTGATGATCACGCGTGGCGAGCACGGGCTCTGGCTGCTCGAGGGACGTGCGGTCGTGACCCACGCCACGCAGGTCGGCGACCTGGTCGCCGAGATGGGCGTCGATGCGACCGCGCAGGAAGTGTCTGACGTGACGGGCGCGGGCGACACGGTGATCGCGACGTGCGCCCTGGCGCTGGCCTGCGGCGCGTCGCTGCCCGAGGCCGCCATGCTGGCCAACGACGCCGCCGGCGTCTCGGTGAGCAAGTTCGGCCCCGCCACGGTCACGCGCGACGAATTGCTCGCGCGGCTCGGCTGACCGGCACGCGGCCCGCCAGCATTCAGCGCGCGTCGCCGACGACCACGAATCCCGCCCAGTAGAAGGGGTGCCGGTACCGCGCGTCGGCGAGCACCTCGCGCGACGCGCGCTGCAGCGCCTCGGCCTTCGCAAACCCGCCTGCCCGCGTCGTGGATGCGCGCAGCGACCGGTGAAACGCCACCATCAGGTCGCTCGTGCTCGCAGCGTCGACCTTCCACTGGCTCACGACCGTCGCAGGCACCCCCGCGACGAACAGCGCCCACGCCATGCCGATCACGCCCTCGCCGCGGCCGAAGCGTCCGCGGCCGGTCTCGCAGGCCGAGAGCACGACGAGGTCGCTGGCAAGGCGCAGGTTCATGATCTCGCGCGCCTCGAGCACTCCATCGTCGCCGTCACGCGTCGCATCGGGTGCGAGCACCACGTACGAGTACATCGGGCTGTGGTCGTCGAGCACCCCGTGCGTCGCCAGGTGCATCACCGAGTACTGCCCGGCGTCGCGCTTGGCGCGCTACTCGCGTGCGTCTGCCCCGACGAACACGGCCGACCGCGAGCGGCCATAGAGTTCGCCGAGGCGCCGCACCTGCTGCTCGGCTTCCGGGAGCGGCGCGAATCCGCCTCCATCCATCAGGGTCGACACGCGCGACGACGCGGTCGACGGCGCGACCACGGGGTTCCCGAGGGCAAACAGCGTGGCGTCGGTCCGCACGGGCCGCGCGTCGGCAAGGCGACGCATCTCGCGCAACACCGTCAGCGATGGGGCGTACGCGAACGCGTGGTCGTCGACGAGGAACCGCCCGCGCGTCGACACGAGCGCCTGGAAGGGCACGTCCCACAGCGCGCCGTCTGGAACGACCACGATCGCGCGCCTGCCCTCGAGGTGCGCGTACGCCGGCGCAAGGATGGTGTCGAACAGGGCGCGCGCGCGGTCGCGGATGGAGAGGTCGCGTGACGCAATCGCCTCGCGAAAGGCCGTGACGTGCGCCGCGAGCGCGTCGCGGCCCATGGGCAGCGTCTCGACCGCGACCTGCACGCCCCCGCCGGGGACGCGCGTGACCACGAAGAGCTGCGTGCTGCTGGTGCCCACGAGGTATTCGACCGCGGCGGTGCCGGCATCGGGCACGAGGGCGTCGGCATCGGAGAGCGAGAACGTCGGTGCGCGTCCGCGCTGCACGCCCAGCATCGGATAGAGCGCGTAGAGCCGCGCCTGGTAGCTGTCGTAGTCGAGGCGCGCCTGGCGCAGCTGCGCCTCGAGCGTGGCGAGGCGTGACGGATCGGGCGTTGTCCTGGCGCGCTCGCGGCGCACGTCGGTGTTCAGGGTCCGAAGCGCCTCGTCGAGCGATGCCTCGCGGGCACGCTCGTCGGCCGTCATGGCGCCGGTCAGCGTGACGCGTCCGCGGCTGAGCACGTCGAGCAGCACGCGGGCCTTCGCCCGCTCGGCGGCGGCAAGCGCGGCCGCGGCGTCGCCCTGCCCGACGTGCACGGCCACGAGCGCCTCGAACGGCGAGGTGCGCGATTCGAGGAATCGCTGTTGCTCCTGCGCCGACGCGCCCGCGTCATCGCGCATCCCTTCGACGACCGTGATGGCCTCGTCAAGGGCCTGCTGCGCGCGCGCGGGATGCCCCTGGTCGGTCAGCACCTGGCCCAGCGTGGTCAGCGCGCTGAGCAACTGCTCGCGGTTCCCGATCTCGCGCGCGATCGCGCTGGTGCGCTCGGCGGCCGCCGCCGCGCGATCGAGCCCGCCGCGCGCGCGCTCGGTGATGGCAATGTTGGCGAGCGCCTGCACCATCCGAGATCGGTTCCCGATGCGCTCGGCGATCTCCAGGCTCCGCGTGAACGAGGCAATCGCCTCGTCGTACCGGTGCAGCGTGTCGTACGCCGACCCGATGCTGTTGTGCACGAGGGCCTGGCCGACCTTGTCGTCGGCCTGTTCGTGCAGTGCGAGGCTGCGCGCGAAAAGATCGAGCGCGGCCTGGTGGCGGCCCTCGAGCCGCTCGACCATGCCGAGGTTCTGGAGGGTGCTGGCGACGCGCGCACGTTCGCCCGCCGCCTCGCGCATCGCGAGGGCGCGCGACAGGTAGTCGCGCGCGAGATCGAGCCGGCCCTGCAGGCGGTAGACCAGCCCGATGTTGTTGAGCGCGAGCGCCTCGAGGTCCTTGTTGCCAGCCGCCTTGGCGCGCGACAGCACGCGCTCGTAGATCGCCTGCGCCTCGCGGTAGTTCCCGCGCTCGTGCTCCACCGTCCCGAGGTTGCTCAGGTTGGTCGTCATGCCCCGGTCGTCACCGAGGGCCTCGTCGAGCACGAGCGCCGCGCGGTACTGCCGGCTCGCCTCGTCGTAGTCGCTGCGCAACTGCGCGAGGATCGCGAGGTTCCCGACCAGCCCGCCGTTGAGGGCGCCGAGGCCCGCCGCCTCGCGGACGGCCATCGCCGCCAGGTAGGCGGCACGCGCCTGCTCGCCCTGGCTGCGCTGCGAGTGGAACACGCCGCGGGTGTTGAGCACGATGGCGCGCGTGTCAGGCGACACGCCGTCGATCGCCTGTGCCGCGTCGTTCAACGCGATCGCGCGCGCGGCATCGCCCTCGGCGCCCGCGAAGATCCCCAGAGCCTCGAGGGCACGTGCGCGCGCGTCGGGGTCGCCCGACTCGTCGGCGATCGTCCGCGCCAGTTCGGCCAGCGCCAGCCCCGCGGCGGCCTGACCGCGGCCCCGCTCGCGCATGGCGCGCGTCAGCAGCACGTAGACCAGGTCGCGCGGCACCCACCCTGCCTGCTCGCGCACGACGGCCAGGCGATCGGCGACAGGCACCTGCTCGACGCGGTCGGCGAGCAGTTCCTCGGCCGCGAACTCGCGCTTGACGCGCCACCGGCCATCGGCCCGCACGCACTCGATGACGCGGCGCTTCGTGCCGAAACCCGACAGCGGATCCCCCGCACGCGCCGCTGAACCCGCGAGCCAGTACACGACGTCGGCACGCGCCGACGTCTGCGTCACCTCGAGGTTGGTGAGGGTGAGGTCGCGCACGGCGACCCCGCGCGCCATGACGTGGAGGCGTCGATGGGCGAGCAGCTGTCCGACACGATCCGTCGCGTCGGCCGCCCACAGCGTCGCGAACGACGCGGTGTCGTCATCGGCCAGGCCGAGGTAGAAGTCCGCGATGAACTCGCGGGCGCCACGCGCGTCGTCCTGCGCGCGCAACGCCGCGCGAAGCGGCGCGACGATGGCGCAGGCCAGGACGAAGGCAACGACGACCGCACACGGGCGCGGCCCCGAACGCTGAGGCGGCCGCCCGTGCGGGGCGTGAAGGTTGCTGCTGGGCACGATGCGACCCCCTCCGTCTCGCGCGCGTCGCGTGAGCGGCGCGACCGCGACTGGCACCTCGTGGATCTCAGGCGGAACGGGTCACATTGTAGCGGGGTCAGGTCTTGAAAAATGCTGCAATGAAAGACGTGACCCCCCCGATCAGTGCCGGAAGTGGCGGCGGCCGGTGAACACCATCGTCAGGCCGTGCTCGTTCGCGGCGGCAATCACCTCGGCGTCGCGCATCGATCCGCCAGGCTGGATGACCGACGTCGCACCGGCGCCCGCCACGGCATCGAGCCCGTCGCGGAACGGAAAGAACGCGTCAGACGCCACGGCCGAGCCCGCCAACGGCGCCGTCGCCTTCATCGTTGCCACCTTGACCGAGTCGACGCGGCTCATCTGGCCGGCGCCAACGGCAATCGTCCTGTCGGCCGACGTGAAGACGATCGTGTTCGACTTCACGTGCGCGCACACGCGCCACGCGAAACGCAACGCCTGCCACTCGGCCGCGGTCGGTCGGCGCTCGGTCACGACGCGGAGCCCCATGGCCTCGATCGACGCCTCCGTCCACGCGGCGCGCGCCTCGACGACGCGATCGGTGGCCTGCACGAGCATGCCGCCGAGCACCGAGCGCCACTCGACGTGCGCCTGCTGCAGGTCGCCAAACCGGCTGAAGTCGGCCACGACCACCCGGAGGTTGGGCTTCGCCGCCAGCACCGCGAGCGCGGCGGGATCGGCCGCCGGCACGATCACGCACTCGATGAAGGTCGTGACGATGGCGCGGGCCGTGGCCTCGTCGAGCGCGCGATTGAGCCCGACGATCCCGCCAAACGCCGACAGGGCGTCGGCGTCGCGGGCCGTGACGTAGGCCTCGGCGATCGTGGCGCCCGTGGCCACGCCGCACGGGTTGGTGTGCTTGATGACGCACGCGGCCGGCTCGTCGAACTCGAGGACGATGCGCGCCGCGGCATCGAGGTCGAGCAGGTTGGTGTACGACAGTTCCTTGCCCTGCAGCACCTGCGCGGCCCCGAGGCCGGCAGCGCCGGGCGCGGCGTACCACGCGGCGACCTGGTGCGGGTTCTCGCCGTATCGCAGGTCGCGGACCTTGGTGAAGCTGGCTGCCAGCACCGCCGGGAGTCCCGAAGGCGCGCGTTCGCGGACGAGCGCCTCGGCACGGACCTCGGCCAGGGTGCTGCTGATCGTGGTGTCGTACTTCGCGGTGTGGGTGAAGGCCTTGCGGGCCATCTCGAACCTGAACGCCGGCGTGAACCCGCCAGGGACATCGAGCGCGGCGAGCACGCTCTCGTAGTCGTGCGGCTCGACGACGACGAGGACGTCGCGGAAGTTCTTGGCGGCGGCGCGCACCATCGAGGGTCCGCCGATGTCGATCTCCTCGATGAGGTGATCGAACGGCAGGTCTGGCTTGGCCGCGGCGGCGGCAAACGGGTAGAGGTTGACGACGACGATGTCGATGAGGCCGATGCCGTGCTCGGCCAGGGCGGCAAGGTCGTCGGCCCGGTCGCGGCGGGCGAGGATGCCGCCGTGCACGCGTGGGTGGAGGGTCTTGACGCGTCCGTCGAGCATCTCGGGGAACCCGGTCACGTCGGCGACGTTGACGACGGGCAGGCCGGCGGCGGCCAGCGCGGCGGCGGTGCCACCGGTCGAGACGAGTTCGTAGCCGCGGGTCGAGAGGGCCGAGGCAAAGGCAACGAGTCCGGTCTTGTCAGAAACCGACAGCAGCGCACGGGGCATACGCGCGATTCTACCCGGCCCGCGGGGCTCCCGATGGCCCTGGGCCAGTCATGTGACGATTCGTTGACAACGTCGATAACTGATCGTTATCCTAACGCGGGCGTTGCTGAGGGCCAGCAGCGCCATCCGCTATGTACGTGGCGGATGCACTGCTCTCCGGCGTCTCCGCGACGCACGAAGGGCGTCAAGAACAGGCGGCCGAAAGGCCGCACGCAAGTAAGGCAGGAAGTCGCATGACGCGCATCACCGGTAAGGTCAAGTGGTTCAACAACGCCAAGGGTTACGGATTCATCGAGCGCGAGTCGGGCTCTGACGTCTTCGTGCACTTCTCGGCGATCGGCGGCTCGGGCTTCCGCTCGCTCGAAGAGGGCCAGGCGGTCGAGTTCGAGATCGTCGACGGTCCGAAGGGCCCGCAGGCCGGCAACGTCACGAAGGCCAACTAGGACCCTGCACCGAAGACTGTCGTGGGGATGGCGGCTCGCGCCCCATCCCCACCGACGATGGCACGACCCGCCTCACCCGGCACGTCCCCTCCTGCACGACCCCACACACCAGGATCCTTCAGGCAGTCAGGCCCTTGAGGCCGCGCGCCGTGAGCAGCACGTGACCGTCCTTCACCGCGATGCGCAGGGCGACTTCGGGCGTGCCCTGCGCCCGCAACTGCTGCACCTGCTCGCGGACGAGGTCAGCGAAGCGGTGGAACGGCACGGGAGTCTCGCCCGTCTCGCGACGGGCTTCGCTGAGCGACTCGTAGAGCGACTCGAGCTTGTCACGCTCGGCCAGGGGATCGACGAACGACGCGACGTGGACGACGCGCTCGGG
>JAEUQQ010000276.1 GCA_016789685.1 Acidobacteriota bacterium
CGATCGAACGGCACCTGGCGAACTGCCCCTGCTGTGACGTCTTTGCCGACAGCCTGCGGCAGGCGATGGCGGCCTGCCAGGCGGTCGGGCGCTCACGTTTGCCGCGCGACGTGGAACGCCGGGCCCGTCAGCGGATCGCGCAGATCCTTCAGCCCGCCCGCAAGACCCGCTGAGGCGGCACGCCGGGCCTCGCCTGGGGCCGGCCCGCTCCCTTCGTCCACCGACAACACGAGGCGCCGCCCCGGGTGGGACGGCGCCTCTGACATCAGCTCCCGGCGGGCCTGGGGCTCAGACGCGCCAGGTGTGCAGGATGCGCGTGTAGTTCGCGCGCTCGAACGCCGCCGGATCCGGGCATCGCAGGAGTGACATGCTGCCCTGCATCTGCTTGACCGACTCGTACTCATGGTCTTCGAGCCACTGCTTGAGGTCCTTGACCATCTTGGTGATGGCGTCGGGCCCCTTGTGCAGCACAGCCGACACCACCTGCGTGGCGTGGGCGCCGCTCATCACGGCCTTGACGACGTCGAGCGCGGTGTGCACGCCACCCGAGCACGCGAGGTTTGCGCGTACGCGGCCCGAGAGCACGGCCAGCCATCGCAGGCGCAGGAGCAACTCCGACGAATCCGACAGGGCGAGCTTCGGGATCACTTCGAGGGCTTCGACGTCGATGTCGGGCTGGTAGAAGCGGTTGAAGAGCACCAGCCCGTCGACGCCTGCCTGGTCGAGGCGCGCGGCGAGGTTCGACAGCGACGAGTAGAACGGCGACAGCTTGCACGACACCGGGATGCGGACGGCGTCCTTGACCGACGCCACCACCTCGACGATGTGGTCCTCGAGCGATTGCCCGGAGCGGGTCAGGTCGGTGGCCATGTAGTAGAGGTTCAGTTCGAGCGCATCGGCCCCGGCCTGCGCCATGGCGCGGGCGTACTCGACCCAGCCATGGCCCGTCGCGCCGTTGAGCGACGCGACCACCGGGATGTCGACGGTCGACTTGATCCGGTGGATCTGGAGCAGGTACTCCTCGGGGCCGAGGTGGTAGTCGTCGGTCGCCGGGAAGTACGACAGGGCTTCGGCATGCGCCTCGGCCACCGAGTGCATGTGGTGGATGGTGGCCCGCTGCTCGAGGAGGATCTGCTCCTCGAACAGCGAGTGCATGACGATGGCCGCAGCGCCTGCATCTTCCAGACGCTTCACCAGGTCGAGGCGATCGACGAGCGGCGACGCGCCGAGGACGATCGGATGGGCCAGGTTCAAGCCGAGATATCGCGTGGTGAGATCCATGTGCGCGGCCCCCTTCAGTGCTTGTCCGACGACGAAGGTGGCGTCGTGGAGGGATGTGCGAGTTCGTGATAGAGCGCCCACCGACGGTTCACGTCGTGCTGGGCTTCCGTGAGCAACTGCGCGAAGCGGCGCGGATCCTGCTGTTCGACGAGGCGGAAACGCGTCTCGTTGCGCATGTACTTGCCGACGTCGCCCTTCGGGGCGGCCGCGTCGAGGACGAGCCGCGGTGTGCCGCGTTCGTCGGCTGACGGATCGTACCGGAACATCGGCCAGTAGCCCGTCTCGACGGCGAGCTTCTGCTGCTCGATGCCGAGGGCGAGGTCGTAGCCGTGCGCGATGCAGTGGCTGAAGGCGATGATGACCGACGGGCCGGGGTGCGCCTCGGCTTCGGCGAACGCCTTCACCGTCTGCGCATCCTTGGCACCGAACGCGATGCTGGCCACGTAGACGTTGCCGTAGGCCATGGCCATCAGGCCCAGGTCCTTCTTCGGGCCCGGCTTGCCGGCCATCGCGAACTTCGCGGCAGCGGCACGCGGCGTGGCCTTCGAGGCCTGGCCGCCCGTGTTGGAGTACACCTCGGTGTCGAGCACCAGGATGTTGACGTTGCGGCCCGAGGCCATCACGTGATCGAGTCCGCCGTAGCCGATGTCGTAGGCCCAGCCGTCGCCCCCGACGATCCACACGCTCTTCTTCACGAGCGCATCGGCCAGCAGGCTCAGCGACGTCGCCTCGGGACGGTCGATACCGGCCAGCGCCGAGCGCAGGGCGACCACACGCTCGCGCTGCTGCCTGATGCCGGCGTCGTTCGACTGGTCGGCCTGCTGCAGCGCTTCCACGAGCTGCAGGGGCAGGTGGGCGGCCAGCGTGGCCAGCAGCACGCGCGCGTACTGCTCCTGGTGGTCGACCGCCAGCCGGAAGCCCAGGCCGAACTCGGCGTTGTCTTCGAACAGCGAGTTGGCCCACGCCGGGCCACGGCCGCACGCGTCGGTCGTGTATGGCGTCGTCGGCAGGTTGCCGCCGTAGATCGACGAGCATCCGGTCGCGTTCGCAATCAGCAGGCGGTCGCCGAACATCTGCGTGAGCAGCTTGACGTACGGCGTCTCACCGCAGCCCGAGCAGGCGCCCGAGTACTCGAACAGCGGGCGGATGAACTGCGTGCCCTTCACGTCGAGCTTCACGTGCTCGCGATCGATGTCGGGGATGTCGAGGAAGAACGCGTAGTTATCGCGTTCCGGCTCGCGCAGCGGCGCCTGTGCCACCATGTCGATGGCCTTGTGCTTCGGGTTCGACTTGTCCTTGGCCGGGCACATCGCCACGCAGAGCGCGCACCCCGTGCAATCCTCGGGTGCGACCTGCAGCGCGTACTCGAGTCCCTTGAAGTCGTTCCCCTTGAAGGGCACGTGCTTGAAGGTCGCGGGCGCCCCGGCGGCCTGCTCGGGCGGGAAGACCTTCGCGCGAATCGCGGCGTGCGGGCACACCAGCGCGCACTTGTTGCACTGGATGCAGATGCTGGCGTCCCACACCGGAATTTCCTGCGCGATGTTGCGCTTCTCCCACTGTGCGGTGCCCGTCGGCCACGTGCCATCGATCGGGAACGCGCTCACCGGCAGGAGGTCACCCTGGTTCGACAGCATCACCGACGTGACGCGCTGCACGAAGTCGGGGGCAGCCGGCGCCACCATCGGCGGGCGCGTGCGCGTGCTCGAGACGGCGCCAGGCACCGTCACGAGCTGCAGGTGCGCGAGCGTGTCGTCGACCGCGGCGAAGTTGCGCTGCACGACTTCGGGCCCGCGCTTGCCGTAGGTCTTCTCGATGCTGTGCTTGATGTGTTCGATGGCCTCCTCGCGGGGCAGCACGCCCGAGATCGCGAAGAAGCAGGTCTGCATGATCGTGTTGATGCGCGTGCCCATGCCGTTGGCCTGGCCCACGGCGTAGCCATCGATCACGTAGAACTTGATCTGCTTCTCGATGATCTGTGCCTGCACCTCGCGTGGCAGTTCGTCCCACACGGTGGCCGCGTCGAACGGGCTGTTGAGCAGGAAGACCGACCCCGGGGCCGCGTACGCCAGCACGTCGTACTTCTCGAGGAAGACGAACTGGTGGCACCCGACGAAGTTGGCCTGCGTGACGAGATACGGCGCGCGGATCTCGCGGGGGCCGAAGCGCAGGTGCGAGATCGTGACCGCGCCCGATTTCTTCGAGTCGTAGACGAAGTAGCCCTGCGCGTAGTTGGGCGTCTCCTCGCCGATGATCTTGATCGTGTTCTTGTTGGCGCCGACCGTGCCGTCGGCCCCGAGGCCGAAGAACACCGCACGCGTCTCGTCCGTGGGTTCGATGTCGAACGCGGGGTCGATCGGCAGCGACAGCCGCGTCACGTCGTCCATGATGCCGACGGTGAAGTGGGTGAGGGGCTTCTCGGCCGCCAGCGCATCGTAGACCGCCGACACCATCGCCGGGGTGAACTCCTTGGACGAGAGGCCGTAACGGCCACCGATCACCCGGGGCATCTTCGCGAACTTCAGCGTCCCCGCGGCCGAGGCCTCGTGCAGCGCCGTGATGACGTCGAGGTACATCGGCTCGGCCGGCGCCCCCGGTTCCTTCGTGCGGTCGAGGACCGCGATGTCGGTGACGCTCGCCGGCAGGGCCGCCATGAGCGCGTTGGCATCGAACGGCCGATACAGCCGGACGCGCAGGACGCCGACGTTGGCGCCGCGCGCGTTGAGGGCATCGACCGTGCGCACGACCGTCTCGCCGCCCGACCCCATGATGACGATCACGCGGGTCGCCTGCGGCGCGCCGTGATAGTCGAACAGGTGGTAGGCGCGGCCCGTGCGGATCGCGAACTGGTCCATCACCTGCTGGACGATGCCGGGCGCGGCGTCGTAGTACCCGTTGCAGGCCTCGCGCGCCTGGAAGAAGACGTCGGGGTTCTGCGCCGTGCCCCGTACCTGCGGCGCGTCGGGCGTCAGCGCGCGGCTGCGATGGGCCGCGATCAGTTCATCGGGCAGCATCGCCCGCAGGTCGTCGTCGTCGAGCGCGGCGATCTTGGCCACTTCGTGCGACGTCCGGAACCCGTCGAAGAAGTGCATCACCGGAATGCGCGACCGCAGGGTCGCCGCCTGGCCGATGAGGGCGAAGTCGTGGGCTTCCTGGACCGACGCCGACGACAGCAGCATCACGCCGGTCTGCCGGCACGCCATCACGTCGGAGTGGTCACCGAAGATCGACAGCGCGTGCGTGGCCACCGTCCGGGCCGCCACGTGCATGCAGAACGGCGTCAACTCGCCCGCGATCTTGTAGAGGTTCGGAATCATCAACAGCAAGCCCTGGCTCGCCGTGAACGTCGTCGACAGCGCCCCGGTCTGCAGCGCGCCATGGACGGCCCCGATGGCCCCGGCTTCCGACTGCATCTCGGTCACGTCGGGCACGACGCCCCAGAGGTTCTTCTTCCCCTTGGCCGACCACTCGTCGGCGTGCTCGCCCATGTTCGACGAGGGCGTGATGGGGTAGATGGCGATGACTTCGTTGGTGCGATGCGCAACGAGTGCGGTGGCTTCGTTGCCATCGACGGTGATCCACGTGGGATTCATGCGTGCCTCACTGGAGTGCCGACCGTCGGAGCGACTGTCAGGTGCAAGCCGAGGGGTAGATTCCCAAACACGGCTCCGTGCCCTGCACAGCAACCTTCGTGCACAAATGGGAATCGGGGTGTTTGCTGGGAATTTGTGGCTATGCCACTCGGCCAGAGCGCCGTCCTGCCGGATTCCCGGCGGAGCGGCCGCCGAAAGCCCCGCGATCCGGAACCACTGCCGGGCTGGCTGCGCGACCGGTGCAGGCGTGCGGCCGACGGATGAGCCTGGCCGGGGCACGCTCCCGGCGGTGACACCGCCGGCGCCTGGTCCCTGGCGTCGGGCGCCTGTCGTAAGATGCTCAGACGCGGCGAGCCACCACCGGCCTCGTCGTGTCCACCCGGAGAAGCTACCTCATGCGTCGAAGCATTCTGATCCTGGTCGCGGGCGTCGTCGCCTCGGCCATGTCCCTCGTCGCGGCCGACACTGGCACGAAATACGGCGCCGGCGTGACTGTCGACAAGGCCACGACCATCGCCGACCTGCTCAAGGCCCCTGACCAGTTCGCCGGCAAGGCCGTCCGCGTCGAAGGCACAATCGCCGCCGTCTGCGAGGAAATGGGCTGCTGGATCCAGATCGAGGATCCGGCCACGAAGGCGGCCATCCGCTGCAAGGTCGAAGACGGCGTGATCGTGTTTCCCGTGGCCGCCAAGGGCAAGAAGGCGGTGGCGCAGGGCACGCTCGAGAAGATCGGAGACGATCCCGAAACCGCCAAGCACATGGCCGAGCAGAAGGCCGATCCGAGCAAGGGCGCCGAGCCGCACGGTACGCCGAAAGGCGCCGTCTACCAGCTACGCACCACCGGCGCCGTCGTCTACTGACCCGAGCCGGGGACTGTCGGGGCGCCGCCGCGGCGCCCCGCGTCCCCGCGTGCACGCCCGGAGGCCCGAGCCGGGCCGTTCGCGTCGGGTCAGTGCACCGTGTACGGCGCCTTGAGCGTGAACGGCGCGATCTCCGCGTCGAACTGCTCGCCGGTGGTCGTGACCATCTGGTAGCTGCCCTGCATGCTGCCCATCGGAACCCGCAGGGGGCAGCCCGATGTGTATTCGAAGGAGTCTCCGGGTTCGAGGATGGGCTGCCGGCCGACCACACCAGGGCCACGTACCTCTTCCACCTGGCCGCCACCGTCGGTGATGATCCAGTGGCGGGTGACGAGCTGCACCGTTTCGTGACCGTCGTTGGCGATGGCAACGGTGTAGAGAAAGAACCAGCGGTCGTCGGCGGGTGACGAGTGTTCGGGCGAAAACTCCGCCCGCACGCGGACGCGAACGCCGCGCGTAGTCGCTTCAGACGTGCTCATGGCCGGATCATATCCCAGCCCGCCCACCGGCCTCTGCGCCACGTGTTCCCACGCACGCGAGGTCGTCAACGATCGCGGCAGCCGGTTCGTGCGGTGCCTCGCGGCCGACCACGCCGCCGGCTGGCCACGCTACCCGGTCCTGCCGGTCGAATCCTGCCGACTCCACGCCGCGTCTCCTCCTGTGCCTACAATGCCGCCCATGCGCCAGTCCTCTACGCCGGTCATCAGGTCGGCCCGCCCGGGCGACGCGGGCCTGGTGCTCGACTTCGTCAAGCAGCTGGCCGCGTACGAGCGGCTCGAACACCTCGTCGAGAGCACCGAGGCGCTCGTCGACGACGCGCTGTTCGGCCCCCGTCCCGCTGCCGAGTGCGTCATCGCCGAACTCGACGGCCGGCCGGTCGGGTTCGCGCTGTTCTTCCAGAACTTCTCGACGTTCAAGGGACGGCCCGGGCTCTATCTCGAAGACCTCTTCGTCGTGCCCGAGGTGCGCGGACGGGGGGTGGGGGCCGCGTTGCTGCACCACCTGGCCACCGTGGCGGTGTCGCGCCACTACGGTCGCCTCGAGTGGGCGGTCATCGACTGGAATGCCGACGCGATTGCGTTCTACCGGCGGCTGGGCGCCGTCGCCGTCGACGACTGGACCGTGTTTCGCCTGACCGGCGACGCACTGAGCGCGCTTGCGCGCACGAACGGAGTGGCCTAGGTGCCTGCCGCATTCCCCGACCTGCGGGCCTTTCTCGCGGAACTGCGTCGTTCCGGCGATCTGGTCGAGATCGACGCGCCGGTTGATGCGCACCTCGAGGTGGCCGAGATCCACCGGCGCGTCATTGCCGCCGGCGGCCCTGCGCTGCTCTTCACCAACGTGAAGGGGAAGTCGTTCCCGCTCGTCACCAACCTCTTCGGGACGGCCGCACGGGCCGAACTGGCCTTCGGCACCCGCCCGCAGGCGCTCATCAAGCGGATCGTGCACCTGGCCGAAACGCTGCTTCCGCCAACGCCCGGCAAGTTGTGGGGCGCTCGCGACGTCGCGGCCGATGCCTTGCGTATTGGCCTCAAGCGGCAGCGGGGCGGCCCCGTCACCGACGTCGTCACCTCGGACGTGCGCCTCGACCGGCTGCCGGCGCTTCAACTGTGGCCCGACGACGGCGGCCCGTTCGTCACCCTGCCGCTGGTCTACACCCAACACCCCGAGCGCCCCGGCCACAACCTCGGCATGTATCGCCTGCAGGTGTACGACGCGCGGACCACGGGCATGCACTGGCAGATCGGGAAGGGCGGCGGATTCCACTACCTCCAGGCCGAGGCCAGCGGCCGTGGCCTGCCGGTCACGGTCTTCCTGGGCGGTCCCCCGGCCCTGATCCTGTCGGCCATCGCGCCCCTGCCCGAGAACGTGCCCGAGTTGATGCTCGCGTCACTGATCGCCGGCGAGCGCCTGCCGATGGCCACCGGTGTCGGGCCGCATCCGCTTGTTGCCAACGCGGAGTTCGCGCTGATGGGCGTGGTCCCACCGACGATGCGGCGCCCCGAGGGGCCGTTCGGCGACCACTATGGGTACTACTCGCTGACGCACGACTACCCGGTCTTCCAGGTCGAGCGGATGGCGCATCGGCGCGATGCCATCTATCCGGCGACGGTGGTGGGGAAGCCGCGGCAGGAGGACTTCTTCATCGGCGACCTCCTCCAGGACCTGCTCTCGCCGCTCTTCCCGCTCGTGATGCCCGCCGTGGTCGACCTGTGGTCGTACGGCGAGACCGGCTACCACTCGCTGGCCGGGGCCGTGGTCAAGCAGCGCTATCGGGGCGAGGCCTTGTCGAGCGCCTTCCGCATCCTCGGCGAAGGGCAGCTCTCGCTCCAGAAGTTCCTGCTGATGACCGATCGCCCGGTCGACCTGCGGGATTTCAGGGCGACCCTGGTGCACGTGCTCGAACGCACGCACCCCGAAAGCGACCTGCACGTGTTTCCGAGCACCTCGATGGACACGCTCGACTACACGGGACCGGCCGTCAACGAGGGGTCGAAGGGGGTCTGGCTGGGGTGCGGCGATCCGGTGCGCGAGCTGCCCAGGACGTTTTCGTCGGCCAGCCTGCCCGAGGGGACGAGCGAGGTGCGCGTGTTCTGTCCCGGGTGCCTGGTGGTCGACGCCAGGCGCTTCGGCGAGGATCGCGATGCGCCGGCGCGTATTGCCGCGCATCCGGCGTTTGCCGCCTGGCCGCTCGTCGTGGTGTCGGATGAACCGCGGCGCGCCGTGGCCAGCGCGATGAACTTCCTCTGGACGACGTTCACGCGCTTCAACCCGGCGGCCGATATCTTCGCCGCCCGCGAGGAACTCAGGCGAAACCACATCGTGCGGACGCCACCGATCGTGATCGACGCGCGTGTGAAGCCCTGGTACCCGAAGGAAGTGGCGTGCGACCCCGACACCGCCCGCCTGGTGGGCGACCGCTGGAGGGAGTACTTCGGCTCGCGGCCGATCGAGATGGGTGACAGCGACGCCGCCCACCTCGATCCCGCCGTGTCGGTCTGACGCGGCCCGCGCCGGCCGCGCCTACCTGAACGAACTCTCGAACAGGCCCGCGATGGCGGCGCGCCCGTTGTCGTTGAGCACCCGCGTGCCCGTTCCCGTGAAATGGGCGTGGCCGATGACGGGCAGGTCGGCGCCGGCGCGGGGCTGCCAGTCGTGGCCCGACCAGACGAACCAGCCGTTCCGGTCCTGGTCGAACACGAACAGCGGCTTGTTGCACAACTTGGCGAACTCGGCACCCCAGCCGGTGCCACCTTTCACCGTGCCATCGTCGACGATCGTCCCGATGACGTAGATCTCCTGGCCGCTGTTGATCTGGAACCAGATGCTCTGGAGCACCTTCCGGAACAGCGGGCTGTCGGAGTACCGCCGGTTGAGGAGCTTCGAGATGTACTCGAGGCTCACGTCGCCCATGAGGAGTTCTTCGTGATTGAGGAACCGCAGCCCGCGCTGGCGGACGTGCGAGTGTCCCTCGAAGGTGAAGTTGACCTCTTCGATGCCGTGACGCTCGGCGACTGCGCCGAACTCGGCCTCGGCGCCGGGGGCGCCGCCGCTGAAGAGGATGAAATCACTGCGCTGCATCGGATATCCTCCGTCGCGTCGCCCGCTCGTCGCGTTGCCCGACGCACACGGGGCGGATCGTAGCATGCATCGCATCGGTCTCATCTCTGACACCCACGGACTGCTCCGGCCGGCCGTGGCGACGCGGCTGGCGGGCGTCGAGTGCATCCTGCACGCCGGCGACGTCGGCAGCCTCGACGTCCTGACGGGCCTCGGGGCCATCGCACCCGTCCACGCGGTGTGGGGCAACGTCGACGACCGGCACATGCCAGGACTCAGCGAGCGCCTGCAGCTCACGATCGGCGGCTGTCGCCTCGTCGTCACGCATGGCCACGAACTGGGCTCGCCGACGCCGGCAGGACTGGCGCTGCGGTACGACGCCGACGTGATCGTCTACGGGCACACGCATCGGGCCCTGGTCGAGCGCCTGGGGACGCAGTTGGTCGTGAACCCCGGGGCGGCCGGGGGGGCGCGGTTCCACCTGGTGCCGAGCGTCGCCATCCTGACCCTCGATGCCGGCGACGCCAGCGTGGAGATCGTCGCGCTGACCTGACAACCGTCGCGCGATGGGCGAGTAGAATGCAGCGTTGCGTGCCGAGGAGGCCGCCGAGTCATGCCCGAGAGCCCGCACGTCGTGCCGACCTATACCGACCGCGCCGACATCGACGACCGTCACAAGTGGCAACTGTCAGACATCTACGCTGACTGGTCGGCGTGGGACACGGCGTGCGGGGAACTCGCGACGCACATCGAGGCGTTCCCGGCGCGGCAGGGCACGCTGGCCCAGGGCAGCGACCACCTGCTGGGCGCGCTGCGTGCCACCGACGCGCTCGGGCAGCTGGCCTACAAGGTCTACTACTTCGTGGCGCTGCGCCACGACGAGGACCAGCGCGACAACGAGGTCGGCGGCCGCAAGCAGCGCGTCGATCACCTGCTGGCGCAGTGGGCGCAGGCCACCGCGTGGTTCAACCCTGAAGTGCTGGCCATCCCCATCGCCACGGTGCGGGCGTGGCTCGACGCCTCGGCCGATCTGGGCACCTACCGCTTCGCTCTCGAGGAACTGTTCCGGCTCCAGGAGCACGTGCTCGACGAGGGCGGGGAGCGGATCCTCTCGCTGGCGGCGCGCGTTGACGGGACGGCGCACGAGGTGTACGAGGCCCTGTCGACCGCTGACATCAAGTATCCGAGCATCACCCTGTCGTCGGGCGAGACCGTGCAAGTGACGTATGGCAAGTACCGCGCGCTGCTCGACCAGTGCCGTGTGCAGTCTGACCGCGCCGCCGCGTTCGCGGCGCTGCACGAGACGTTCGCGGCCAACGCCAATACGTACGCGGCGCTCTACAACGGCGTCGCGCAGCGCGATGTGTTCAGTGCCCGCGCACGGAAGTACGCGACCACGCTCGACGCCGCCTTGTTCGGCAACGCCATCCCGACGGCGGTGGTCGACACGCTCATCGCCACGACGCGGGCGGGGGTGGGGCCGCTCCAGCGCTACGAGCGGTTGCGCCGGCAGACCCTCGGCCTCGCGACGTATCACGTCTACGACGGCCAGGTGCCGCTCGTCGATCACCGGGCGACCTACCACTACGACGACGTGCTCGACTGGGTCGTCGAATCGACCCGGCCGCTCGGCGGTGACTACATGGAGCGGATGCGGCGCGGGTTCGCGGGACGGTGGATCGACGTCTACGAGACGCCCGGCAAGCGCAGCGGTGCCTATTCGGCGCCCGTCTACGGCGTGCATCCGTACATGTTGCTCAACTGGAACGGCACGCTCGATGGCGTGTTCACGCTGGCGCACGAGATGGGCCACTCGATGCACACGCAGTATTCGCACGAGGCGCAGCCATTCGTGTACTCGGGGTACACCATCTTCGTGGCCGAGGTGCCGTCGACGCTGAGCGAGGCCCTGCTGCTCGACTTCATGCTGGCGCGTACCACAGATCCACGGGAGCGCATCGTGCTGCTCCAGCATGCGATCGACGAGATCGTGGGCACGTTCTACACCCAGGTGATGTTCGCGGACTGGGAATGGCAGGTGCACCGGATGGCCGAGCGCGGTGATCCCATCACGGCCGAGACACTGGGCGACAGCTACATGGAGACGTTGAAGGCGTACCACGGCGACGCGCTCGACTACGACGACCTGTCGCAGGTGACCTGGGCCCGGATCCCGCACTTCTACGGGTCGCCGTTCTACGTCTACCAGTACGCGACGTGCTACGCGTCGACGGCCCACCTCGTGACGGGCCTCACGCAGGGGACGCCGGAAGGGCGGTGCCAGGCGGTTGGGCGGTACCTCGATTTGCTGCGCGCCGGCAGCAGTGACCATCCCATGACGTTGCTGAAGCGTGCCGGTGTGGATCTCGCCGACGCGAACACGATTCAGGCCGTGGTACGGCAGTTCGACGGCCTGGTGACGAAGCTCGAAGAGGCACTCGCCGCGCTCGGAACGCGCGAAGGAGGTCGGCAATGATGCGCAAGACGTCGGTACTCATCACGGGGGCCGGTGGAGAGATCGGGCATGGCTTGATCGAGCGCCTGGCGCGCGAGGGAACCCGGCGGATCGTGACGCTCGACCTGCAGCCGCTCGAGGGCCCGATGCGTGCGCTGGTGCACCGCGAGTTCACGGGCTCGATCCTCGACCAGGCGCTGCTCGAGCGCATCCTGGCGGAGTTCGAGGTCGACCTGGTGTTCCACCTCGCGGCGCTGCTGTCGACGCGGTCGGAGTTCACGCCCGTCACGGCGCACCACGTCAACGTCGAGGGCACGCTCAACATGCTCGAGTTCGCGCAGCGCGAGGGAGAGTCGCACGGGCGGCCGGTGGTGTTCGTCTACCCCTCGTCGATCGCGGCCTATGGGCTCCCGGACCTCGAGGCGAAGCGGCGCGCGGGCCGCGTGTCTGAAGACGCGTTCGCGCAGCCGACCACCATGTACGGGTGCAACAAGCTCTACTGCGAGCAACTGGGACACTACTACGCCAACCACTACAAGCAGCTGGCGGCCGACCCGCAGTCGGGACGGATCGACTTCCGGTGCGTACGCTTCCCCGGGCTGATCTCCGCGGCCACGGTGCCGTCGGGCGGGACGTCGGACTTCGCGCCCGAGATGATGCACGCGGCGGCCAAGGGCGATCCCTACGCGTGCTTCGTCCGGCCCGACGCGCGCATTCCGTTCATGGCGATGCCCGACGGCGTGACCGCGTTGCTGCAGCTGGCGGCCGCCCCCCGCGAGGCGCTGACGCGCAGCGCGTACAACGTCACGGCCTTCAATCCCTCGGCCCGCGAGTTCGCAGACATGGTACTCAGGCACTTCCCGGGGGCGCGCCTCTCGTGGGAGACCGACGTGAAGCGGCAGGGCATCATCGACAGCTGGCCCGAGGATGTGGACGACTCG
>JAEUQQ010000320.1 GCA_016789685.1 Acidobacteriota bacterium
TCAGGCGCCGGCCAGGAAATCGAAATGCCGATGTTCGAGACGATGGTGGGATTCACCATGGCCGAGCACCTGTTCGGCCACGTCTTCGATGAGCCCGAGGGGCCCCTCGGCTACACGCGGTTGCTGACGCGCGAGCGGCGACCCTACCCGACGAAGGACGGTTTCCTTGCCGTGCTGCCGTACCTCGACGAGCACTGGCGGGCGTTCTGCGAGCGGGCCGGATGTTCGGAGCTTGCCGTAGACCCGCGCTTCGTCACGTTGCGCGATCGGTCGAACCGCATCGACGAGGTCTACGCCGAGACGGCGCGCATCATGGCCACGCGAACCACCGCCGAGTGGCTTGCCGTCTTCGAAGGCTCGAACGTTCCGGTGATGACGGTGAACACGCTCGAGGACTTGCTCGAGGACCCGCACCTGGCGGCGACCGGATTCTGGCGCCGAGTCGAACATCCCACCGAGGGCCCCCTGCGGATGCCGGCGCCGGCCGGGCACTTCGGCGAGACGCCCGCGAGCATCCGGCGCCCGCCGCCGCGGCTGGGCGAGCACAGCGTGGAAGTGCTCCGCGAGGCTGGATGCGACGAGGCGCTGGTGAGGCGCCTGCTCGCCGAGGGCGTGACCGTCCAGGCGCCCTGACGGGCACCTCGCCGTGGCGGGATGGTGGGGTCAGGTCGTGCAAAATGCGTCAATGAAAGATGTGACCCCGCCTCAGGGCACGCAGGGGCGCTGAGGGTCGGGCAGGACGTTCACGGCGCGCACGCGGCTGCCGGCCGGGTCGAGCACGACGTCGGCCAGCAGGGTCGCGCGCGCACACCGCCATTCGATCAGGGCGCGTGTCCCGTCGCCCACCCGCGTGTCGCCGCTCACGCACGCGCCGCCCGCCTGCAACTGGGCCAGCAGCAGCAACCGCTTCGTCCTCGCCACGTCGACGTCTGCGGTGAACAGCGCGGCGGCCGCCTCGTCGCTCCACTGATCGACGAGCGCACGCACCTGTCCGATCGCCTGCTCGAGCGCCGGGCCCGGGGGCATCACGCCGCGCACGTCGAGCGACTGCACACGCGCGGGCATGGTCGGGGCCAGCGTGATCCCGATCTCGAGCCAGCCGCGCTGGCAGGAGACGCGCCACCGGCCACGCAGCGCGTTCTCGACATCAAAGCGCGACACGCCGGCGCAGGCGCCGTGCCGCTCGGCCAGCGACGCGTACTGCGCTCGCCGGGCGGCGATCGGGGTGTCGAGCCACAGGTTGTCGGCGGCCACGCGATCGGCCAGCCCCTCGTCCCATGGGCCCGTCACGAGGGCCGTGACGGCGTCGCGCATCTCGACGAGCCGTGGCGACGGCTGCACCACCCGCGGGGCGAGCGCCCCCGTTGCCTGCAACGCCACGGTCGCCTCGTTGAACACGCCGCCCCAGCCGGTATAGGTCAGGTTGCCCATCGCGATCAGCCCGACGCCGTGCTCGGGCAGCCAGCGCATCAGCGAGCCATACCCGGGAAGCCCGCCGCCGTGACCGATGAACGTCCCGACCAGGCAGTCGTCGTTGACCCGCAGGCCGTAACCATAGCCGCCGGCGCCGAGCACGGCCGGCGCGTCGAGGGCCTGCCGTCGCACGACTGACGGCGTGTGCCGCGTCACCTGCTGCATCTCGCGCAGCGACGATCGCCGCAGCACGGGATGCTCGGCACCGTCGCGCGGCGGCCACGCCGACATCTGGAAGGCCACGTAGCGCGCCAGGTCTTGCGTCGATGTCCACAAGCCGCCCATGGCGCCGAACGAGCCGTGCGCCAGGAGGTCTTCGCGCGCGTGCGCGCTGCCCTCGCGCCGGTAGCCCTGCGCGCGCACCGACACGGCGACGTCTGTCGCCTCGAACGTGCTGCGCGTCATGCCGAGCGGTTCGAGCACGGCGCGCCGCATGTAGCGGTCGTAGGGCTCGCCCGACACGACCTGCACGATGCGTCCGAGCATGGCGAAGCCGTAGTTCGAGTACTCGTACGCCGTGCCAGGCACGGTCGAGAAGGGGAGCCCGGCGCGCATGGCCTCGCCCATCCACGCGTCGCTGCGTGCGAGTTGCCGATCGCCCCAGGGGTTGTCTTCGGGCAACCCTTCCGAGTGCGACAGCAGGTGGCGGATGGTGATGACGGGGGCGTCGGCCGTTGCGGGGGCGAGCCCGCGCATCTCGGGCAGGTACTTCTCGACGGGATCCTCGAGCGACAGCCGGCCGGCGTCGCGCAACTGGAGGATGGCGACGGCGGTGAAGCTCTTGGTCATCGACGCAATGCGGAACACGCTGTCGGCAGTCACCGGTACAGCCGACTCGAGGTCCTGCACCCCGCGCGTCACGACGTGGACCAGTGCTCCGTCGACCACGACGCCCACGGCGGCGCCGGGCACGCGGGCGCGGTCGACGAACGACGTGACGAGCCGATCGATCTCGGGAAACGCGCGTGCCAGGCGGGCGGTGCGATCGGCGTCGGCGAAGGCCGGTGGCGGCACGCGGGCCTCCTGCGCGAACGAGGCGCCAGCGGCGCCGCACGACCAGGCCAGCAGGAATCCGAGCGACAGGGATGTGCGCATGGCGCCTTCTATCACATCAGGCGCCTGCCGTGGGCCGATTCCGCACGCGAGCCGTTGCCCGGGGCGACTCGGTGTGCGCGCGCCGTGTGTGCGTCCGCGATCGCGTGCCGACGGCCACCGACAGGGACGGCGATGCCGCCGGCAACACGCGCCGGCACGTCGTTGCGGATCACATCTCTGTGATCGCCGACACCGAATTGAAGTTACTGACGGCTTTGCCGATTGCTGCCAACGACGGCCGAGGTGGCTCGTCGAATCCGGTAGCGCCCCCGCCGCGCGCGACCCCCCATGGTTGCCGGGCCGGATGCTCGAACTCAGACAGACCCGCAACGCAAACCGTCCGCGGAGAGGTGTACATGAATCGTCGTCGCGTGAGCCGCGCCTGGCGCCTTGGCGCCACTATCCTGGCTATCACCTTGTCGAGCATGATCGGCAAGGCCCTGTTCGACAACGGTGGGTTCGAGTCCGGTTCACTGGGCTCGTGGTCCGTCAGCACGTTCCTCAACTACGGCCTGACCGGAACACAGCCGTACGGTGACGCCTCGATCACCCGCACACCGGGTGGCACCGATGTCACGACGTTCGTGGGCTCGCCGGGTGGCGGACCGCTGTCGTTGCCTGATGCCATCCTCGGCGCCTCGGCGGATCTTCGCGTGCCGCGCTTCGGCGACTATGCCGCCGTCATCAACTTCAACCGCACCGGCCGCAACGCCAACGTGCTCACCCAGCAGACCGTCATCCAGCCTGGCGATGTCGACAGCCTCGACAACGAGATCCACCTGCGCTTCGCGTTCGTGCCGGTGCTCGACGACGCCGGGCACACCGCCGAGAGCCAGCCGTACTTCTTCATCGCCGTGAGGAACGTGACGCGCGGCAACGCGCTGCTCTACGAGGCCTTCGCCTACGCGAACCAGCCCGGCATCCCGTGGAAGACGTTCAACCACTCGAACGGGCGTACGTACCGCTACACCGACTGGCAGGTCGTCGACATCGCGCCGGGCAGCGCCAGCATCGCCGTCGGCGACACGATCGTCCTCGAGGCCATCGGCGCGGGCTGCTCGCAGACCGGTCACGCGGGCTGGGTCTACGTCGATGCGTTCGGGTCGTACATCCCCGGGCCGAGCGTGATTGCCACGGCGCCGTCACTGGTGAACGCCGGCGGCCAGATCACCTACCACGTCACCGCGCGCAACCAGGGAACGGCCGGGCTCGGGGCCGCGGTCGTCAAGTTCACCGTGCCCGCGCAGACGACCTTCAGCTCCGTGTCGAACACGACCGACTGCAGTGAGTCGGCTGGCCTCGTCACCTGCAACGTCGGCACGTTGAACGTCTCGCAGAACTGGGCGTTCGACGTCGTCGTCGACGTCGCCGGCGGCGCCTCGGGCGTCGTCGCGGCCGGGAACTACTCGATCGAGGGGACGGCGTACCCGGCGCTGCTCGGCCCCGTCGTCAATACCAGCGTCACCGCCGACACGCTCATCGACCTCGGCATGTCGGTGAGCAATGGCACGACCGGGGTGTCGAATGGCCAGAGCTACTCGTACACCATCACCGCGCGCAACGAGTCCGCGTCGGCCGTGACCGGGGCCACCGTGACCGCGACGCCCCCGGCGACGCTGACGAATGTCACGTGGACCTGCGTGGCCTCGTCGGGCGGAGCCTGCCCGGCGGCGTCGGGCAGCGGACCGATCAGCGGCCTCGTCACCCTCGCCGCGAACGGCACGGCGACCTTCACGCTGCAGGGCACCGTGAGCGGTCTCGTCGGCACGCTCTCGATGGCGGCGTCGATCGCCGCTCCGGGCGGCACCACCGACCAGAACACCACCAACAACGCCGCGGCCGACAACGACGCCCTGCTGCCAAACGCCGCCCCGACCTCCGTCGCTGACGACTACACGGTCAACGAGGACACGGCGTTGACGCCGGCGGCGCCTGGCGTGCTCGGCAACGACAGCGATGGCGACGCGGATCCCATCACGGCGGTCCTCGTAGCCGGGCCGTCGCACGGGACCCTGACGCTCAACGCCGATGGCAGCTTCACGTACACGCCGGCCGACGACTACGCTGGTCCCGACAGCTTCACCTACCGGGCCACCGATGGCGTGGCGTCGAGCGGGGTGACGACCGTGACGCTGACCGTTGCGGCCGTGAACGACCCGCCGACCATCACGCAGCCGGCCAACCTGTCGACGCCGTGGACCGCCGGCCCGATCACCGTCTCGCTCGCCGGCATCAGCGCGGGTGGTGGCGAGGCAGGCACGCTGACGATCACCGCGGCGGCGAGCGCGCCGGGCAAGCTCACCGTGAGTGCGGTCAGCGGCTCCGGGCCGACGGCCACGTTCACCGTCGACCCCATCGAGTTCCAGCAGGGCGTCGTCACGGTCACCGTGTCGGTGAGCGACGGCACGACCACGGTGCAGCGCACCTTCACGGTGACCATCACGCCGCCGCCGTTCTGGGTGACGCACATCTATCCTGCGACGGGTCCAGCGCCTGGCGGCACGCAGATCCGCGTGTTCGGAGGTGGCTTCACGTTGCCCGCGCCGACCGGAATCGCCCGCGCGATGACGGGCCCGCCCACCGTGCTGATCAACGGCGTGGCGGCCACCGCGGTCAAGATCGAGAGTGACGGCGTCGTCAGCGCGGTGACCCCCGCCTTGCCGCCGGACGTCGCGCTCGATGTCCAGCTGATCGTGCCGGCAGGCACCGGCACGCTGCCGGCCGCCTACACGCCGTATGCCGTTCCGGCAGACCGCCAGCCGACCGACGACACCGATGGCGACGGCATCACCGACGAGTGGGAGGAGTTCTACGACCTCGACCCGAACGATCCGGGCGATGCCACGCTCGACCCCGATGGCGACGGCAAGACGAACAAGGAAGAGGTCGACGACAACGAGCATCCCGTCGGGACCACGGCACGCTACTTTGCCGAGGGCAACGCGTTCGACCCGTTCACGACCTGGCTCACCTACTACAACCCCGAGGCGGCAGACGCGGCCATCAACGTGACCTACTACCTCGACAACGGCGTCGTCGTGCACCAGGTGCTCAAGGCCGCGGCTGGCGCACGCGGCACCATCAACACGCGCGACACGACCGCGCTGCTGGGGCACGCCTTCGGCATGAAGATCGAGGCCGACGAGTCGGTATCGGTGAATCGCACGATCACCTGGAACGACCGCGGCGATGGCGCAGCCAGCGAACGCGGCGTCCAGCTCTCGACGACCTGGTACTTCGCCGAGGGGGCGACGTACGAGACGTTCCAGACGTTCCTGCTGCTCACCAATCCCGGCGAGGCCGACGCGATCGTCGACGTGACCTATGAAGGCGTTGGCGTCGCGAAGACCTACGTCGTGCCGGCACACAGCCGCGTGACAGTGTGGATCAACGCCGAAGGCCCGGCGTTCGTCAACACCACGTTCGGCATGACGCTCGTCAGCTCGCATCCCGTCGTCGCCGAACGGTCGACCTACATCACCGAGGGCGAGACGTTCCAGGCGGGCGAAACGTCGGTGGGCTCGCCCAGCACGGCGACCGACTGGTATTTTGCCGAGGGCATCTCCGGGCCGGTCTTCGACACCTTCCTGCTGCTGTCGAATCCGACGGGGACCGACGCGCAGGTGACCGTGACCTACCTGCCTGATGGGGCCGCCTCGGTCGCGGTGCCGCACATCCTGCCGGCCAACAGCCGCCTCACGGTGCTCGTGAGCAACGAGGCCGAGTGGGCCGACGCGACCGGTCTCGGCATGCACGTGCACGTCGACAACGCCGTGCCCATCATCGCGGAGCGCGCGATGTGGTGGCCGTCGAGCGCGACGGGCGCGTGGGAGGAAGGCCACGGCAGCGCCGGATCTCCGGTGATGGGGACGACCTTCGCCACGAGCGACGGCGTCGCTGGCGGCCCGCAGGGGGCGTCGACCTGGATCCTCGTCGCGAACCCGTCGAACACGACGGCGACCGCGCGCGTGACGCTGAGCTTCGAAGACGGCACGGCGCCCGTGAGCACCACCGTCACGATCGGCCCGCTGGCACGCGTCAGCCTCGACGCCGCCTCGACGTTCCCGATCGCCGACGGCAAGCGCTTCAGCGCGACCGTCGAGAGCACCGGCGGCACGCCGACGCCGATCATCGTCGAGCAGTCGATCTACTGGTCGTTCGGGACCGACCACTGGGTGACAGGCGTCAACATGCCCGCCTCGCGCATCCAGTAGCAGCACGGCGCCACGCGCCGAGACATGCGGCGGCGGCGAACACACACATCCTCACGTCACTCGCTCGAGTGGCGTGGGGATGACGTGTTTCGCGCCGCCCGGTGTCGCAGCGGGCCCCTGCCCGGTGGGGCCCGCCCTGCCCATCACGCGCGCGAACTTTGTCGGGTACCGCACCGTCTCCAGAGCGCGTGACTCCCTGGCGAGCCGCCCTGCGTGTGGCGGTCGAGACCCTCCGCGCCAATCCCCTCCGTACTGGCCTCTCGACGCTGGGCGTCTTCATGGGCGCCGCCTCGCTTGCCGCCGTCCTCTCGATCGGCGACGGCGCCGAGGGCTTCGCTCGCTCGCGCATCGCCAACGAGGGGATGCACGTGGTCGCCATCCAGGCCCGGACGAGCGAGACCGTCGACGGCCTGCGCGTGCCCAGCGTTGACTACCCAACGTTCTCGCCTGCCGATGCCGATGCGCTCACGAGCGCGCTGGCGCCACGCGCTGATGCCGCGCTGCTGGTGCAGGGGACGGGCCTGGTCACGGTCGGCACGCCCGCGACACGCCGTGCCGTGACGGTGTTTGCCTGGGGCGCGCGCGGGCTCAGCGTCCACGAAGCCCACTTTGCCGTCGGTCGCGGATTCACCGACGACGAATCCGCGCGCGGCGATCGCGTCGTGGTCGTCTCTGACGGCCTGGCGCGCGCGCTCGTGCAGGGGCCGCCGGCGCAGGCGGTCGGCTTGTCGCTGGCGATGGGCGACCATCCCTTCCGCGTCATCGG
>JAEUQQ010000353.1 GCA_016789685.1 Acidobacteriota bacterium
CGGGGCCCGTGGCTGCGGCCGCACCTGGCGCCCGCCGCGACGAGGTGCAGCGATGAGCGCGCACGCCGAACGCCTCGAGCCGGTGAAGGCCCCGCTCCTCACGGTGCCGTTCAAGCTGCTGGCTGGCCTCGCGGCCTTCACGCTGCTGCTGATTCCGGTGCGGTTCCTGATCGGCCTCGGACCGTCGACGGGACTGACCGACGGCTATCCGTGGGGGCTCTGGAAGATCGTCAACGTCATCATCCTCACCGGCGTCGCGTCGGGCGGCTACGTGGTGGCGCTGCTCGTGTACGGGTTGAACAAGCGCCACTACCATCCGATCGCGCGGCTGGCGATCGCGACGAGCGCGGTCGGCTACACGTCTGGTGTCATCGCGCTCGGCGTCGTCGATCTCGGGCGGCCGTGGAATTTCTGGCGCCTGATCGACATCACGAACTGGAACCTGCACTCGGTGCTGCTCGAGATCGGCGTGTGCGTGTCGCTCTACCTCGTGTTCCTGTGGCTCGAGATGGCGCCGCCCTTCCTCGATCACGCCAAGCAGGCGGGCGAGTCGGCACGCACGTTCGCCTCGCGGTGGTCGCCCGTGCTCGAGAAGGCGTATCCGTGGATCGTGGCGATGGCGATCACGCTGCCGTCGATGCACCAGTCATCGCTGGGCTCCCTGTTCCTGCTGGCCGGGCCGCGGCTCCACGGCTTGTGGCAGACGCCGATGCTGCCGGGGTTCTTCCTCGTCTCGGCGTGGTTCCTGGGCGTGTCGGCCGTCATCATCGCGGCGATGCTGGCGCACCTGCACTGGCAGCGTCCGCTGCACCTGCCGATGCTGCGCCGCCTGTCGCGGGTCAACGCGACGATGGTGCTGATCTTCTTCGTGCTGCGCTTCGTCGAGCTGTCGATGCGCGATGCCACGCACCTGCTCTTCGAGGTCAACCGGTACACGCTGGCGTTCTGGGTCGAGATCGCGCTGTTGATCCCGCCGTCGATCGTGCTGGTGTACGGCCGGCCCGACCAGCCGGCGGGCGCGGTGTTCCGCATGGCGCTGGTGACGATGGCCGGCGGGTGCTTCTACCGCTTCAACGTGTGCCTCGGGGGCTTCATGCCGGGGCAGGGGTGGTACTACTTCCCGTCGGTGATGGAAATCGTGATGTGCGCGGGCATGGTGGCCCTCGGCATCGTGGCGTACCTGGTGATGGTCAAGACGCTGCCCATCATCGACAACTCGCATCCCGTCGCGTCGCACTGACGCGCCGCGAGGCGGGCAGGAGTCTCGGGGAAGCGGGCGCGCACGACGCACGCCCCAGGAGTGGCGTTCGGCGTGCGGCCGGGACGGACGTTCGGCCGCGAGGAGGTCAGGCACATGGCGCAGTGGGTGACGATCGATCCCATTACCCGTATCGAAGGGCACCTGCGGATCGATGTCGAAGTCGACGGCGGGCGCGTGCGGAACGCGTGGTCGTCGGGGCAGATGTTCCGCGGCATCGAGAAGATCCTCATCGGCCGCGATCCCCGCGACGCGTGGCTGTTCACGCAGCGGTTCTGCGGCGTCTGCACGACCGTGCACGCGATCGCGTCGGTGCGCGCGGTCGAGAACGCGCTCAACCTCGCCATTCCGCTCAACGCGCAGTACATCCGGAACCTGATCCTCTGCGCGCACGCCATCCACGACCACATCGTGCACTTCTACCACCTGTCGGCGCTCGACTTCGTCGACGTCGTGTCGGCGCTGAAGGCCGATCCGGCCAAGGCGGCCTCGATTGCCGAGGGCCTGTCGAACTGGCCTGGGAACAACCGTGCCGCGTTCGCGGCCGTCAAGGAGAAGCTGCAGGGCTTCGTCGATGCGGGCCAGCTCGGGATCTTCTCGAACGGCTACTGGGGCCACCCGGCGATGAAGCTGGCGCCCGAGGTGAACCTGATCGCCGTCTCGCACTATCTCGAGGCCCTCGAATACCAGCGGCGCATCAACCAGGTGGTCGCGGTGCTGGGCAGCAAGACGCCCAACATCCAGAACCTCGCGGTGGGCGGCGTGGCCAACGCCATCAACCTCGACAACATGGCCACGCTGAACATGCAGAAGCTCTACCAGGTGAAGTCGCTGCTCGACGAGGTCAAGGCCTTCATCGAGCAGGTCTACCTGGTCGACGTGGCCGTCGTCGCCGCGAGCTATCCCGAGTGGTTGTCGTACGGCAAGGGCGTGACGAACTACATGGCCGTGCCCGACCTCCCGCTCGACGGCGCAGGCACGCAGTTCGACCTGCCGGGTGGCGTGATCTGGGGCGGCGACCTCACCGGCGTGAAACCGATCACGAAGTTCGGCGACGAGTACTTCCGCGACGGCGTCACCGAGAACGTCACGCACGCCTGGTACGCCGGCACCGACACGAAGCACCCCTTCGAGGGCGAGACGAACCCGGCCTACTCCGACTTCGACGCCAAGGGCAAGTACAGCTGGATCAAGGCGCCACGCTTCCAGGGCAAGCCGATGCAGGTCGGCCCGCTCGCCGACGTCCTCGTGGGCTACGCGCTCAAGCACGCGCCAACGGTGAAGTGGGTCAGCAAGTTCGTCGAGATGGCGTCGGGCATCGCCAGGACGCGGCTCGGCCTCGACGTCATGCACTCCACGCTCGGGCGGCACGCTGCGCGCGCCATCCGCTGCGCGATCATCAGTGACCTGTCGATCAGGCACTGGGAGCTGCTGGTCGGCAACATCAGCAAGGGCGACGTCACGATCTGGAACAAGCCCGAGTTCCCGTCGGGTGAGCAGCAGGGGTTCGGGTTCCACGAAGCCCCGCGCGGCGCGCTGTCGCACTGGATCGTGATCCGCGACGGCAAGATCAAGAACTACCAGGCGGTCGTGCCATCGACGTGGAACGCGGGTCCGCGCGACGAGAACGGCGAGGTCGGTCCGTACGAAGCCTCGCTGGTCGGCAACCCCGTGGCCAAGGCCGACGCGCCGCTCGAGGTGCTCAGGACGGTCCATTCGTTCGACCCGTGCATTGCCTGCGCGATCCACACGCAGGATGTCGACGGCACGAGCATCGCCACGGTCAAGGCCCTCTGAGGACGCCTGGCATGCTGGCCCCCGTGCGCATCGTCGGTCTCGGCAACGTCCTGATGGGCGACGATGCGTTCGGGCCAGCGGTCGTCACCGCGATGGTCGACCGCTACGCGTTCGGCGAAGATGTCGAGGTGATCGACCTGGGCACCCCCGGCGGCGACCTCGTGCCGCACCTGGCGGGCGCCTCGCTCCTCGTCGTCGTCGACACGGTCAGGAGCGGTGCCGCGCCGGGCACCGTGCAGGTGTTCACACGCGACGCCCTGCTGAAAGGCGACCTGCAGCCGCGCGTGTCGCCGCACGATCCTGGCCTCAAGAACGCACTGTTGCTGCTCGAGTTCGGCGGACAGGCACCGGCCGAGGTGTTCCTGGTCGGCGTGGTCCCCGAGAAGGTCGCGAGCTGGCCGGGCCTCACGCCCGTGGTGGCGGCGGCCATCGACCCGGCGATCGACGCCGTGCTCTCGCTGCTGGCCGAGCGGGGGATTCAGCCGAGCCGCCGCGAGTCGCCGTCGCACACCGCGCCCTGGTGGAACGCGGCGGTTGACGGCTTCACGACCTTTGCCTTGTAGACGGTGACGCGGTCGTCGTCGAGGAAGACCGGCGCGCGGTCGAGCGCTCGCGTCGGTGAGCCTTCGACCACGCGGCCACGATCGTCGAAGCGCCCGCCGTGGCACGGGCAGTGATAGCGCCGCTCTGCCGCCACCCACGCCACCGGGCATCCCATGTGCGTGCAGAGCAGGAGGCGCGCCTCGAGCGTCCGGCCAGTCCGCAGGAGCTCGATCGGCTGATCGTCGACCTGCACCGCGAGCCGCCCACCGTCGGGGATGTCTGCCAGCCGGAGCGTGACGTGCGGGCCATCGGGACGGCCATCGTGGCGCCTGCAGCCCGCGGCGGTCGCGGTCAGCGTCGCGAGGCCCATGACCTCGACGAGCCGGCGCAGCAGCCTGCGCCGCGTGCGACCCGAAGATGGAGTGTCGGCCGCGCCTGTCACCAGCGTAGGATACTGGGATACGGCCTGGTCGTGTCATCTCACCGTCCATGCCTGGTCGGCGCCCTCGGCGCGCCGGCCGCTGGAGTCTGCACATGTGTCTAGGTGTTCCCGGTCGCATTCTCGAGATCCACGGCCCCATGGCCATCGTCGATTTCTTCGGCGTCACGCGCCAGGTGCGGCTCGACCTCGTCGATGAGCCCGTGGCCGTCGGCGACTACATCCTCAATCACGTCGGGTTCGCGATCCGGCGGATTCCCGAAGACGACATCGAAGGCACGTTGTCGCTCTACGAGGAACTGATCCGCGAGGCGAACGCCGACGATCTCATGGCCGCCGACGTGCAGGGCGAACTCGACGCGACGGAGCGCACCCGTGGGCCCCAGTGAGCGGCCACGCGGGGCCGGAGAGCTGAAGTTCCGCGACCCGAAGCGCGCCGCCGAGCTGGCGAAGGCCATCGAGCGCACGGTCGCCGAGATCGATCGCGAGCGCGTCTCGGTGATGCACGTGTGCGGCAGCCACGAGCAGGCGATCGCGCGTTTTGGCCTGCGCGCCATCCTGCCGAAGAAGCTCGACGTGATCATGGGGCCGGGCTGCCCGGTGTGCATCACCGACATGCCCGAGGTCGATGAAGCCGTGGCGCTGGCCGACAAGGGCGTTCGCGTCGCGACCTACGGCGACATGATGCGCGTGCCGGGGACGACGCGTTCGCTGGCCGACGCGCAGGCCGGCGGCGCGACGATCGACGTGATCTACAGCGTGGCGCAGGCGGTCGAGATCGCGCGCACGACGGGCGACGAGGTCGCGTTCTTCGCGACGGGCTTCGAGACCACCGCCGTGGCGACGGCGGCCACGCTGCGGCAGGGCGTGCCCGAGAACTTCACGGTGCTGTCGGCGCACAAGTACGTGCCGCCGGCGATGGAACTCGTCGCGGCGCTGCCCGACACCGAGATCGCGGGTTTCCTCGCGGCAGGGCATGCCGCGGTCATCACGGGCTGGAAGCTGTTCGAGCCGCTGGCGCGCAAGCACCACACGCCGGTGGTGGTGGCGGGGTTCGAACCGCTCGACATCCTCGCGGCCATCCTGAAGCTGGTCGAACTGGTCCGCGACAAGTCCGACGCGGTCGAGAACATGTTTCCGCGCTGCGTGACCGAGCAGGGCAACCGCAACGCCCAGGCCCAGCTCTGGGACGTGTTCACGCTCGGCGGCGGCTTCTGGCGCGGCATCGCGTGGGTGCCCGATGGCAACCTGGTGCTGCGGCCCGAGTGGGCGCACGCCGACGCGCGTGTGCGTCACGGGATCAGCGGGGTGCGCGAGGCCTCGACACCGGCCGTGTCGACCGCGTGCATCTGCGGCGACATCATGGTCGGCCGCAAGACGCCGCACGACTGCACGATCTTCGGGACGACCTGCGTGCCCGAAGCCCCCGTCGGCGCCTGCATGGTGAGCAGCGAAGGCACGTGCAAGATCTGGTTCCAGTACGGCGGGCGACCCGACCTCGCCGAGGTGACGCGATGACGACACTGCCGGCGGCGCCGCCCGGACGCCTCGACGACGTGGTGCTGATGCGGCACGGCGCGGGTGGCCGCGCGATGCGCGCACTCATTCACCGCATCTTCGCGCGCGGCATGGTGCCCTCGACCGACACGATGATCGGCCTCGACGCGTTTGACGACGGGGCCGCGTTCCGGATCGGCGACGAGTGGCTGGTGATCACGACCGACTCCCATGTGATCAAGCCGGTCGAGTTCCCCGGCGGCGACATCGGGCGGTTGTCGGTCTCGGGCACCGTCAACGATCTCGCGATGATGGGAGCGACCGAGCCACTGGGCATCACGTGCGCGGTGGTGATCGAAGAGGGGTTCCCGGTCGACGTGCTGACGCGCATCCATGACTCGATGCTCGCTGCCGCGCGCGAGGCCGGCGTGCCGATCGTCACGGGCGACACCAAGGTGATGGGGCGCGGCGAGGTCGATGGCATCATCCTCAACACGACCGGGATCGGCTTGACGTCGCACCTCGTGCGCGATCGCGGGCTGCAGGCGGGCGACCGGATCCTCGTCTCGGGGTCGATCGGCGATCACGGCATGGCGATCATGGCCGCCAGGCACAAGCTCGAGTTGGGTGGGGATCTCGCGTCGGACGTGGCACCGCTCAATCACCTCGTGCGCGCGGCGCTCGAGGCGGGCGCCGATGGCGTGGTGGCGATGAAGGATCCCACGCGGGGGGGCGTGGCGAGCGCGCTGCACGAGATGGCCGAGAAGGCCAGGGTCGGCATCGTGCTCGAGGAGTCGTCGCTGCCGATTCGCGCACAGGTCGCGGCCGCGGCCGATTTGATCGGGATCGATCCACTGGTGGTGGCCAACGAGGGAAAGGCCGTCATGGGGGTGCGACCCGAGGTTGCCGATGCCGTGCTGGCGGCGCTGCGCGCCCATCCGCTGGGCCGCGATGCGGCGATCATCGGCACCGCGATCGCCGACTACCCCGGCAACGTCATCCTCGACACCGGCTTCGGCCGGCGACTCGTCGCGGAACCCGAAGGCGAACTGCTCCCGCGCATCTGCTGACGAGGCGGGGTCACGTCTTTCATTGCAGCATTTCTCAAGACCTGACCCCAGACGCTGCAGTCGCTCCCGCCGCCGGCGCCGCGCCGCGTCCTACGTCCCCGGCTGCACGTACACCACCGGGTCGAACAAC
>JAEUQQ010000394.1 GCA_016789685.1 Acidobacteriota bacterium
ACGCCGGCGTCCCGCTCGTAACAAACCGGGAGGGGGTTCGGCCGAGACTCGTGCTACACCGGGGCCGTGGTCGAGACGACGAGCGGCGCGTGGCCCTCGCGCCGCCGGCCGGCTCGCGGGGCGATGTCCCGCGCGCGTCCAGTTCATGCGCGTCCTTCCACCGTCAGCCCCGGGGATCGTTCATCCCCGGGGCCTGTTGTGTCGCGTAGGGCCCCCGGTCGTCTTCACCATGACGTGTTCCCGATCCCCGTCGGCTCGCCGTCGGCACTCGCAACGCGGGCCAACGCCGTGCCCGGCGTAGTCCGTACCGTGGCACTCGCCGCGGGCGTGCTGGCCGCCGGGGCCGTCATTCCGGCCCTGGCACAGGTCACGCGGCACGAGGCGCGGCCCGCCGTACGCGCGGTGCCGCCGGTCGCCAGGGATGCCGTCACGGCGCCGGTGGCGCCCGACGTCATCAACCGCGATGCCAGCGGGCGCGTCGCCATCCGCGCCACGCGCCTCGACACCGCGCTCACCATCGACGGCCACCTCGACGAATCCACCTACCGGCAGGTGAAGTCGTTTGGCGGGTTCATCCAGCAGGAACCCCAGGAAGGGCGTCCCTCGTCGGTCTCGACCGACGTGTGGGTGTTCTTCGACGACCAGGCGGTGTACGTCGCGGCGCGGTGCTGGCAGGACGCGTCGCTGCCGCTCGTGGCCAACGACCTGCGGCGCGACGGGCCGAGCCAGTTCGACAACGACAATTTCGCCGTCATCTTCGACACCTTCCTCGACCGGCGGAACGGGTTCATGTTCCAGACCAATCCGCTCGGCTCGATCAACGACCAGTTGATGACCGACGAAGGGGCGGGATCGAATCGCGACTGGAACGCCGTGTGGGATCTGCGCACGTCGCGCGACGCCGAGGGGTGGTCGGTCGAAATGCGCGTGCCCTTCCGGTCGCTGCGGTTTCCGCGCGGCCAGGACCAGGTGTGGGGCCTCAACTTCCGGCGCAACCTCCAGGCGCGGACCGAGTACGCGTACCTCTCGCCGGTGCCGGCGTCGGCCGGACGCCGTGGCCTGGCGCGGCTCTCGCGTGCGGCCACGCTCGTCGGCCTGCAGGTTCCGGGGCAGTCGGCGCGCATCGACGTCAAGCCCGCCGTCGTCGCGACGCTGGCGACCGACCACGAGGCCGCGCCGCCGATCGACAACGACGTCTCGGGCCGCGTCGGCCTCGACGTGAAGGCCGGCATCGGCTCCGGTTTGACGGCCGACGTGACCGTCAACACCGACTTCGCCCAGGTCGAGGAAGACGAAGCACAGGTCAACCTGTCGCGTTTCAGCCTCTTCCAGCCCGAGAAGCGCGAGTTCTTCCTCGAGGGCCTGGGCCTGTTTGCCTTCGGTGGCGTCGCCAACACGCGGACCCAGAGCGGCGGCGGCCCACCCATCGCCCCGGTGGTCTTCTTCAGCCGGCGGATCGGCCTCGCCGACGGCACACCGGTCGATATCGTCGCGGGCGGGCGCATCACGGGCCGTGTCGGCGCGTGGTCAGTCGGCGGGCTGCAGTTGCGGCAGGACGCCAGCGTCGCCGCGGCGACGCCGGTCACCGACTTCACCGTCCTGCGGCTGCGCCGCGACCTGTTCAGGCGCGGGAGCGTCGGCGCCATCTACACCCGTCGCTCGCACGCCGAGGTCGGCGGGGCGCTCAACCAGGTGGGCGGCGCAGACCTGCTGCTGGCACCGACCCAGGACCTGACGATCAACGCCTATGTGGCGCGCTCAGACACGCCGGGCACCGGGAACGACGACGCCAGCTACCGGGCACGGATCGACTACAACGCCGACCGCGCCGGCATTCAGGCCGAGTACCTCGTGGTGGGCGACGACTTCACCCCCGACACCGGGCTGATGCGTCGCGAGGACTTCAGGCGCAGCTTCGTCGAGGGCCGTATCGGAGATCGTCCGCGTGGCGTCGCCTGGTTGCGCAAGTGGAACCTCGTGGGCGGCGTCGACTACATCACCGACAATGACGGCGCGATCGAGAGCCGCACGCAATCGGGCGCCGCGAAATTCGAACTCGCCAACGGCGACGGGATGGACGTGACGATCGAACGGTCGTTCGAGGCCCTCGAGGAACCCCTCGAACTCGCCGACGGGCGCGAGGTGCCGGTGGGCGCCTACGGTTTCACGATGCTGCGCGGCGGCTATCAGCTCAGCCTGCGCCACAAGGTGTCGGGCGACATCACGGTCGGCGCGGGATCGTTCTACGGGGGCTCCATCCGTGAGGTCACGTATCGCGGCCGCCTCGACGTGATCCCGCGCCTCGCGCTCGAGCCCAACGTGGCGTTCAACCGCATCGACGTCCCCTCGCAGGCGCGTCCGTTCTGGGTGAACGTCATCGGGTTGCGCGGCACGTGGCCGTTTTCGCCGCGTGCGTCGGTCGGCATGCTCGTCCAGTACCGGAGCGACGGCGGCACCATCGGCGCCAGCGCACGGCTGCGGTGGGAGTACCGGCCGGGCAGCGACCTCTTCGTCGTCATCACCGAAGGGCGCGAGGTACACCCGACGGTGGCGGTGCCGCAGAACCGGACGATCGCGGTGAAGTTCACGCGGCTCCTCAGGTTCTGAATCCCCGCATTTTCGGCGCACCTAAGCGCTTCGGTATGCCGCGGCCGGCCGTTGCGCTGGGGGTGGCCGGAGCGGTAGCATACCTGGCAGGTACGGTACTTCCTTCCTCCCAGGACACCCAGCCATGCCCAATTCGTACATGCGTTTCGCGCCCGCCCTTGCGGCCGCGGCGTTCACCCTCGCCGTGTCGGCGCCCGGATCCGCGCAGGTCACGCCGTTGCCACACGACCAGGGCGCCGTCGGACTCGGCCTCGCCCTGCGTCACCTGCCGGTCGACGGCTCGATGCTCTACGTCACCGCCCATCCCGACGATGAGAACAACGGCGTGTTCGTGGCGCTCAATCGCGGACGGGGGATCAAGACCAACCTCTACACGCTGACGCGCGGCGACGGCGGCCAGAACGAGATCGGCCCGGAGCTGTTTCAGGCCATCGGCGTGCTCCGCACCGAAGAACTCAACGCGGTGCACCGGTACGACAACGCGACGCAGTATTTTTCGCGTGCCTTCGAGTTCGGCTACTCGTTCAGCGTCGAAGAGACGTTCGAGAAGTGGGGCAAGGACGAGATCCTCGGCGACGTCGTGCGCGTCATCCGCATGGCCCGCCCCGACATCATCCTGACGATGCCCCGCGAGGCGCCGGGCGGCGGGCAGCACCACCAGGCCTCGGCTCGCCTGGCCGCCGAGGCGTTCCGCGCCGCGGCCGATCCGAAGCGGTATCCCGAACAGATCGCCGCCGGGCTGCGCCCGTGGCAGGCACGGAAGATCTACGAGGCCGCCAGCGGCAGCCCCGGGGCGGGGCTCGGCGGGCCCGAGACGGGCGCCAGGGTCACGACGCCCATCAGCACGGCCGACTTCGACCCGCTGCTCGGGATGTCGTGGAACCAGTTCGGCGCGCTCGCGCGCTGCAACCACATGTGCCAGGGGATGGGTCAGCTCGAGGCCCGTCCGGGCGCTGGCGCGGCGCGCTTCTCGGTCGTCGACAGCGAACCGGCGGTCACGGGTGCCGAAAAGGACCTGTTCGACGGGATCGACACGTCACTCGGCCGCATCGCGGCCTTTGCAAAGGGCCAGGAATCGAAGGTCGCCACGCTGGCCCAGTCGCTCACGGCCATCGAGGCCGACGCCAGGGCCGCGGGCGCGGCCTTCGACGTCCGCGCACCGCACAAGACGCTGCCGGCGCTCGCGGCGGGCCTGGCGAAACTGCGCGCGCTGCGCGACGCCGTCAAGGCCAGCACGCTGACGGCTGACGCCCGCGACGAGATCCTCTATCGGCTCGATCGCAAGGTCGGCGACTTCGAGCGCGCGCTCGTGCTCGCGCAGGGGTTAGTGGTCCACGTGACCGTCAACGACGGCAACGTGATCCGCGGCCAGAGCTTCGAGGTGACCGCGGCCGTGTTCAACACCGGCGCCGAGCCGGTCACGATCGACGATGTGCGGGTCAACGTGCCGGGCGGCTGGACGGCGACGCTGAAGGCTGGCGCGCCGAAGTCGCTCGCGTACAACCAGAGCGCCACGCTCACCTATACCGTCACGGTCGGCCCGCAGGCGCGTTACTCCCAGCCGTACTGGGTGTTCACTCCGGACGTCGATCGCTACACGCTCGCCATCCCCGAGCAT
>JAEUQQ010000434.1 GCA_016789685.1 Acidobacteriota bacterium
CGGCGGCCCACGGCCGGGTGGGCCCGGTGGCGGCTTCTCGGGTCCACGCCCGGGCGGCGGCTTCGGCGGCCCGCGGCCTGGTGGCCCGATGGGCCCACGGCCCGGCGGCCCCGGCGGGCCGGGCGGGTTCGGTGCACCGCCCACCGAGGGACGCGCACGCAATTTCGGTCCCGACGCCCCGCGACGGGGGAAGGCCAAGCCCAAGAGCGCCCGGCGCGACGAAGGGCCGCGTGGTCCGATTCCCATCCGCGGTGGCGGACGGATTTACGACGTGGATGATCCGGAAGAGGGTGCAGAGGTCGAGCTCGACATCGATCTCGCCACCGACGAACAGGACGACGACCGCGAGTAGTCGTCCGTCGGCCCGCGGCCCTGCCGCGTTGCCAGCCCACGGCCCGAGCGGGGGCGCGCCCGACGCGGTGCGCTCCCGCTTCTGCCATGTGCCCCGTGCCATCGCCCACCGGGGCGGCGGTCGACGGGATCCGGGCGCCTGCTAGCTCGACTCCCCCAGCCCCACGGCGTATTCCTCGCCGGGATTCACGAAGCGCTCCGACTCCCACCGGTACTGCCGGTCGTGCAGCTGGCGATACCGGCCCGCCGCTGCCATCAGTTCCGCGTGCGTCCCCCGTTCGACAATCGCGCCGTCTTCGAGCACCAGGATCTGATCGGCGCTGCGGATCGTCGAGAGGCGGTGCGCAATCACGAACGTGGTGCGCCCCGCGCGCAGCTGCTTCAGTCCGTCCTGGATCAGGGCTTCGCTCTCGGAGTCGAGACTCGAGGTCGCCTCGTCGAGGATGAGCAGCGACGGGTTGGCGAGGATGGCGCGCGCGATGGCCACCCGCTGCCGCTGCCCGCCCGACAGCCGGATGCCGCGTTCGCCGACGACGGTGTCGTAGCCCTCGGGAAAGGTCGTGATGAACTCGTCGCAGTGCGCGATGCGGCTCACGGCGGTGACCTCGTCGAGCGTGGCGCCTGGACGCGAGTACCGGATGTTCTCGGCGACCGTGCCGTCGAAGAGGAAGTTGTCCTGCAGCACGACGCCGAGGTGCGCGCGGTAGTCGCGCAGGCGCACCGACGACAGGTCGCGCCCATCGACGACGACCCGCCCCGTCGTGGGACGGTTGAACGCCATGACGAGGCTGATGAGCGTGCTCTTGCCAGAGCCACTCGACCCGACGAGCGCGGTGGTCGTCCCCGCCGGCGCCGAAAACGACACGCCCTTGAGCACCGGCACGCCCGTGGTGTACTCGAACCACACATCCTCGAACGCCACATCGCCGCGCACGCGGCCGATCGAGGCGAGCGCCGCGTCGCCGGCATCCTCGGCACCGACCTGCAGCACCTCGCGGATGCGGTCGAGCCCGGCGAACGCCTCGGTGATCTGGGTGCCGATCGACGCGATCTGGACGATCGGCGCCGCGACGAGGCCGATGAAGAACACGTACATGATCAGTTCGCCGAGCGTCATCGCGTTGGTGATGATGGCGCGTCCGCCGAAGACGATCATCACGATGCCGATCAGGCCCACGATGACGGTCGATCCCGCGGTGACGGCCGACACGCCGGTGATCGACTGGGCCACGTTGCGGAAGATGCGGTGCGCCCCGCGCGTGAAGATCAGTTCCTCGCGCTTCTCGGCGGTGTAGGCCTTGACGACGCGGATGCCGCCGAGCGACTGGTTCAACCGCCCGGTCACGTCGGCCGTGATCTGTCCACGCTCGCGGAAGAGCGGGCGCAGCCGCTTGAACGCAATCGCCATTCCGCCGCCGAACAGGGCCAGGACGACGATGGTGACGGCGGTGAGCCGCCAGTTCAGGTAGAACAGCACGCCCAGCGCCAGCGCGGCGGTCATGACGCTGCCGAGCAATTGCACCAGGCCGTTGCCCACGAGGTTGCGGATGCCCTCGGCGTCGTTCATGACGCGCGAGATCAGGACGCCGGTCTGCGTCGTGTCGAAGTAGCGGACGGGCAGGTGCTCGATGTGCGCCTGCACGCGGCGCCGCATGTCGGTGATCGCCTTCTGGGCCGCGACGCCGAGGATCTGCGACAGCGCGAACGCAGTCCCCGCCTGCACGAACGTCGCGCCGCCCGCCGCCAGCGCGAGCGGCACGAGCAGGTCGTGGCGTCCCTTCCCGACCACGTCGTCGATCAGGTACTTCGAGGTGGCAGGCAGGATCAGGCCCGCCAGGCGGCTGATGGTCATCATCGCCAGGCCGAGCGAGAGGCGTGCGCGGTGCGCCCAGATCAGGCGCCGCGCCTCTGCCCAGGCGCTGGCCCAGTGGATGTCCTTCTTCCCGTCCTGCGCGCCCGCGGCGTGCGCGCCCGCACGTCCGCCGCCCGAGCGCTCCGCGCGCCCGAGGTCAGGCATCTTCGACGTCCCCAGTCTGGCCATGTGCTCTGTGATTCCGGTGTCGGGCGGCACGATACGCGCCGCCGGGTGCGACGTCAGGGTGCCGGCGTGATCCGCACGGCGACGAGGTCGATCCGCTCGACCGGCGCTTCGCCGTTGCGCGCCACCGCGGCGATGGCGTCGATGACGGCGTCGCCACCGGCGACACGCGCAAAGACGGTGTACTTGCCGTCGAGCGACGGCGCCGGCCCGAGGCAGATGAAGAACGACGTCGTCGCGCTGTCGGGCGCGTCGCCGCGGGCCATCGACACGATGCCGCGCTCGTGCTTCGTCTCCGAGAACTCCGGCGGCTGGTTCCGCACCAGCGCCTGCTGCCGGCTGCGCAGCGGCGTCGCGCGCGTGTCGAGCGAGCCGGCCTGGATGACGAACCCCGGCACCACGCGATGCACCGACGTGCCGTCGAAGACGCCGGCCGCAGCCAGCGTCAGGAACTGCCGCACGTGCCCGGGGGCACGGTCGGGCCACAACTCGAGGTCGATGTCGCCCTTGCTGGTCTGCAGGGTGACCTTGTACTTGGCGAGATCGGCGTCGGCATCGGCGGCAAACGGCTCGGGCGGCGTGTCGCGGATGGTCACGCCCGCCACCACGATGCGGCCGGTGAGCAGGCCCGAGTCGTCGGTAGGCTCGGCCGAGATGGCCTGGGCGATCTCGATGCCCTCGACCACGCGCGCAAACACCGTGAAGCGCCCGTCGAGCGTGGGCTGATCGGTGATGCAGATGAAGAACTGGGTGCCGGCACTGTCGGGATTCCCGGGCACGAGCACGGCCGACACGGCACCGCGCGTGTGCTTCTCGTCATTCGGCTCCGCGCGCAGCAGGTTGAGCCCGCCGGTGCCGTACCTGGCCTTCTGTGCGGGATCCTTCGAGTGCGGATCGCCACCCTGGAGGACGCCGAACTTCACGGCGCGATGGAAGGCGGTGCCGTCGTAGCCGCCCTTCTGCGCGGTCTCGATGAAGTGCCCCACGTGGTTGGGGGCCTTGTCGCCGAGCAACTGGAGGACGATGTCACCGCGGTCGGTCGCGATGACGGCCTGCTTGCCGCGCATGGCGTCGGGTGTGAGCGAGGTGGTGTAGAACGCCGGCTTCTTCGCAGGCGGCGCGGCGGGCGCCCGGCGGGCCTGGGCTTCGGCCGCGCTCGTCGCCGCCAGCGCGAGCACGATGAGCCCGGCCAGGCGAACGGTTCCTGTCGACATTGGGCAATTCTACCCGTTCACGTGGAAGAAACCCGCTCGCCACGCGGTCGTAGTGTCGAGAGGTCACGATGTCCCGGTTCGCGCCCACGGGCGCGACCGTCACACAGACCTCCACGTCCCTCCTGTGGGCTGGCGCTATGCAGTGCCGGCCCTTCTTTTTGTACGGCCTCGGATCAGGCGTCGGGCGTCTGGCTGGTGTAGTGGTCGAGCAGGACTTGCTGCGAATTGACGGGCGCGCTTCCCGGCGCCGGCGTCACCCGTTCGTATTGCCCGTCGTTGCGCAGTTCGAACGCGCGGTGCGTGTCGGCCAGCAGGGCCTGCAGCACCACGTCGCGCAGGTGCGCGCGGATGTCGGGCTCGTGCACCGGCGCGAGCGTCTCGACGCGCCGATCGAGGTTGCGCTCCATCAGGTCGGCCGACCCGATGTACATCTCCTCGTCTCCGCCATTGCGGAAGGCATAGATCCGCGAGTGCTCGAGGAAGCGCCCGACCACCGACCGCACGCGGATGGTGTCGCTGATGCCCGGCACGCCCGGGCGCAGGCAGCACACCCCGCGGACGATCATGTCGATCGGCACGCCGGCCTGGGATGCGCGGTACAGCGCCTTGATCATCGCCTGGTCGGTCACCTGGTTGTTCTTGATGACGATCCCCGACGCGCGGCCCGCCTTCGCGTGCTCGGTCTCGCGATCGATCAGCGCCTTGAGCGAGGGGCGCAGGCTGACGGGCGCCACGAGCAGCTCGTCGTACACCCGCCGCGCCGAGTAGCCCGTGAGGTAGTTGAAGACCTCCGAGATGTCGTCGAGGATCGCTTCGTTGGCGGTGAACAGCCCGAGATCGGTGTAGACCTGCGCGGTGCCGCGGTTGTAGTTGCCCGTCCCGATGTGCGCGTAGCGGCGGATGCCGTCGGGTTCCTTGCGCACGACGAGGCACAGCTTGCAGTGCGTCTTGAGGTTGACGAGCCCGTACACCACGTGGATGCCAGCCGACTCGAGGCGGTTGGCCCAGATGATGTTGTTCCGCTCGTCGAACCGCGCCTTGAGTTCGACGAGCACGGCCACCTGCTTGCCCTCTTCGGCGGCCTCGATCAGCAGATCGACCAGCGGCGAGTTCTGGCCGATCCGGTAGAGCGTCATCTTGATCGCGGCAACGGCCGGATCCTTGACGGCCGCCCGCAGGAACGTCTCGACGGTCGTGAACGAGTCGAACGGGTGGTGCACCATGTGGTCCTGGTAGCGCACCTGTTCGAACACCGCATCGATGTCGCTCGGCTCCCACAGCGTCCGCGGCGAAAACGGCGGATCCTTGAGCCGCGGCCGGTGCAGCTTGGTCAGCTCCATCCAGTCGCCGAACCCCATCCGGTCGCCGCTGCGCACGACGACGTCGTCGCCGACCTCGAAGTTCTCGCTGAGGATGTTCAGCACGCGCTGCGGCATCCGGTCGTCGACCTGCAGCAGCGACAGCGCGCCGTAGCGCATCTGCTTCAGGCTGCGATCGACCGACTCGAGGAGGTCGTCGGCCTCGTCTTCCTGGATGACGATGTCGGTGTCGCGCACGATACGGAACAACCACGCACCCTCGACGCGCGTGCCGGGGAACAGCTCGTGGATGTTCTTGCGGATCACGTCTTCGAGGAACACGAACGTCGATCCGTCGGCCGCGCCCCGCGCCGACGCGGGCACGGCGACGAACCGCGGCAGCATGTCGGGCACCTTGACACGCGCGAACTTCGTGCGGCCGCCATGCCTGACGACGACGGCGAAGTTCATGCTGAGATTCGAGATGTACGGGAAGGGGTGTCCCGGATCGAAGGCGAGCGGCGTGAGCACCGGGTGGATGTCGCGCTTGAAGTAGGCGCTGAGCCACGCGTCGATCTGCGGGGTCCAGGCCTCGGGATCGAGCAGCGCGATCCCCTCGTCGGCGAGCGCGGGCCGGAGTTCACGCTCCCAGCACGCGGCCTGTTCGTCGAGCATCACGCGCGCGCGCGTGAAGATCGATCGCAGCTGCTGGAAGGTGTTCTGGCCGTCGGGAGCGACGTCCTCGACGCCTGCGCGGATCTTCTTGAGCAGCGTGGCGACGCGGACCATGAAGAACTCGTCGAGGTTGGTCCCGACGATGGCCAGGAATTTCGCGCGCTCGAGGAGGGGGTGGTAGGGGTCGTGCGCCTGCGTGAGCACCCGCTGGTTGAAC
>JAEUQQ010000448.1 GCA_016789685.1 Acidobacteriota bacterium
CCAGGCGAAGGATCGTCGACTTCCCAGCCCCGCTGGCCCCCAGCACCACCATGGTGTGCCCCTTGCGCAGCGTGAAACTGACGTCCTCGAGGATGACCTTGTCGTCGAACGCGAGCGACACGTGATCGAACACGACCACGGGGGCGTCGGCGACGGGACGGTCGTCGCGGGGAGCGTCGGGTGCAGGAGGCGCAGGCGGCATCTGGCGGCGTCCTCAGTACAGCGTCCAGATGAGGAGCTTCGTGATGAAGAAATCCGCCGCGAGCACCGCGACCGACGAGGCGACCACGGCCGTGGTCGTTGACCGCCCCACCCCCTGCGTCCCCCCCGACGTCCGCAATCCCACGTGGCACCCGATGGTGACGATCACGAAGCCGAGCACGAAGGGCTTGATGAGCCCCATGTAGACGTCCTGCACGAACAGCCCGCCGAACACCGAACTCCAGTAGATGCTCGATGCCACCCGCAGTTGCCCCACCGTCACCAGCCAGGCCCCCGCCAGCCCGACGGCGATCGAGATGACCGTCAGGGCCGGCACCATCACGAGCCCCGCCAGGACGCCCGGCACGACCAGCTGGCGGCCGGCGTCGGTCCCGAGCGCGCGCAGCGCGGTGATCTGCTCGGTGACGACCCTCGAGCCGAGTTCGGCCGCGATGCCCGAGCCCACCCGCCCGCTCACCATCAGCGCGGTGAGCACGGGTCCGAGTTCCTTGACCATCGACGCGCCGACGAGCCGCCCCACCTCTGACCGCGCGCCGAACTGGTCGAGCGTGAATCCCGACTGCAGGGCGAGCACGGCGCCCGTGAAGAGCCCCGTCAGGACGACGACCGCCATCGACCCGATTCCGATGGCATCGAACTGTTCGACGATGTCGTGCCAGTAGAAGGGCGGCGTGACGATCGCGCGGGTGCACTGACCGAGGAGCCGCACGTACTCCTGGACTTCCAGCAACGACGACTTGACCCAGTCGACGATCACGCGACCGGATCCTCGCGGCCAGCCACGCCTGGCAGGCCCAGGTCGCGCGTGCGCAGCCGCTTGAGGCGGTCGCGCAGCGACGCCGCCCGTTCGAACTCCAGGTTGGCGGCCGCCGCCTTCATCTCGCCGTCCAGGCGGGCGATGAGGCTCAGCAACTCGCCGGTGCTCCCGACCGCGTCTTCGTCGCGGCGCTCGGGTTCGACGGTGAGGTAGTCGCGTTCGTAGACGCTCGACAGCACGTCGTCGATCTGCTTGACGATGGTGGTCGGCGTGATGCCGTGGGCCTCGTTGTAGGCGCGCTGCTTCTCGCGCCGCCTGACCATCTCGCCCATGGCCCGCCGCATCGACTCGGTGACCACGTCGGCGTAGAGGATGGCCCGGCCGTTGACGTTGCGCGCGGCGCGCCCCGTCGTCTGGATGAGGGCGCCCGACGAGCGCAGGAAGCCCTCCTTGTCGGCGTCGAGCACCGCGACGAGCGAGACCTCGGGCAGGTCGAGCCCCTCGCGCAGCAGGTTGATGCCGACGAGCACGTCGAACGCGCCCCGGCGCAGGTCGCGCAGGATCTCGACCCGCTCGAGCGTGTCGATGTCGCTGTGCAGGTATCGCACGCGCACGCCGAGTTCCTGGTAGTAGGACGTGAGGTCCTCGGCCATGCGCTTGGTCAGGGTCGTGACGAGTACCCGCTCCTTGAGGGCGACGCGGGCGCGAATCTCGCGCAGCAGGTCGTCGACCTGCCCCTTGACCGGGCGCACGTCGATCTCGGGGTCGATCAGGCCGGTGGGCCGGATGATCTGCTCGACGACCACGCCATTCGACCGTTGCAGTTCGTAGGGGCCCGGCGTGGCCGACACGAACACGAGCTGCCGGGCGCGTGCCTCCCACTCCTCGAAGTTGAGCGGGCGGTTGTCGAGCGCCGACGGCAGGCGGAACCCGTAGTCGACCAGCACCGTCTTGCGCGCCCGGTCGCCGGCGTACATGCCGCGCACCTGCGGCACGGTCTGGTGGCTCTCGTCGATGATCATCAGCGCGTCGTGCGGCAGGTAGTCGAGCAGGGTGGGCGGCGGCGCGCCGGCAGGCCGTCCCGTGAGGTGCCGCGCGTAGTTCTCGATGCCGTGGCAGTACCCGATTTCCTGGATCATCTCGAGGTCGAACATCGTCCGCTGGTGGAGCCGGCTCGCTTCGAGGCCGTGATTGCTGGCCTCGAGATCCGCGCGGCGCTCGATCAGTTCGTCCTTGATCGAATCGACCGCACGCTTCAGGCGTTCCTTCGGCGTGACGTAGTGCGACTTCGGGTAGATCGCCATCTTGTCGTGGCGCTTCAGCGTCTTGCCTGTCAGGGCGTCGATCGTGATCAGCTCGTCGACCTCGTCGCCGAACAGCTCGATGCGGACGGCCTGCTCTTCGTACGACGGGTACACCTCGATGATGTCGCCGCGTACCCGGAAGGTGCCGCGCGAGAAGTCGTGGTCGTTGCGCTCGTACTGGATCTCGACCAGCTTGCGCAGGATGTCGTCGCGCGTGATGCGCTGCCCACGCTCGAGGGGCAGCATCATGCCGTAGTAGGCCTCGGGCGAGCCGAGGCCGTAGATGCAGCTCACGCTCGAGACGATGATCACGTCGCGGCGCTCGAACAGCGACCGGGTCGCCGACAGCCGCATGCGATCGATCTCGTCGTTGATCGTCGCTTCCTTCTCGATGTAGGTCGCCGTGGCCGGGACGTAGGCCTCGGGCTGGTAGTAGTCGTAGTACGAGACGAAGTACTCGACCGCGTTGTGCGGGAAGAAGCGCCGGAACTCCTGGAAGAGCTGCGCCGCCAGGGTCTTGTTGTGGACCATGACCAGCGTGGGCCGGTTCACGCGCGCGATGCACTGCGCCATCGTGAACGTCTTGCCCGAGCCAGTCACGCCGAGCAGGACCTGCGCGCCGTCACCGCGCTCGAGCCCGGCAACCAGCTCCTCGATGGCGCGCGGCTGGTCGCCGCGCAGGTCGAAGTCCGAGACGAGGTGGAAGCGGTCGTAGGTCGAGGGCATGGAGGCGGCCGCACGCGGCGTG
>JAEUQQ010000530.1 GCA_016789685.1 Acidobacteriota bacterium
GGTTGGGGCTTGAAGCGGTCGAAAAAGCCCATGCTCGGCGACTCCCTGCACGCCGTGGCACGGTCGTGCCAGGCGAGACGGGTAGTCTACAGAAGTTTCGGGTCTTCCGGCTAACCAGAACTGCGAGGCCAGGCCCGGCGCGTTCGCCGAGTCAGGCGACGTGCCGGCTGGCGTCGACCAGCCCGGTCGACCACTCGATGGCCGAAAGGTAGGCCGCGCGGAACTGTGCGGGGCTGACCGCATGGCAGGCAATCTGGTCCCACTCGCACCGCTCGTAGTGGATCACGTTGCGCAGCAGCTGCCCCATCATGCCGCTGCCGTCCACCAGCGCCGACCTGACATCCTCAGACAGCGGCACCGAGGCCACGATCTCTGCCATCGGCAGGTCGAGCATCGCGTCGAGCGTCGAGAACAGGCCGACCGTGAAGAACGACGGCGCGCGATCGGCGACGAGCTGGGTCGCCAGGAGTTCGCACATCTTGGCGCGGGTGAGCGAGGTGGCGAGCAGTTCGGGCGGCTTCTTGCTCATGCCGGCCATGACGAGCAGCGTCACCCAGTTGTGGATGCGCTTGAGTCCGAGCAGCACGAGCGCCTGGCGGAGCGATTCGACCTCGCGCGAGAGGCCGAACGCCGCGGAATTGATCACTTTGAGGAGGCGGTAGCTCAGCGTCGGATCCAGGCTGATCGCCTCTTCGACCTGGTCGATCGCCACCTGCGGATCTTCGAGCAGGACGAGCAGGCGCAGCATGCTGAACTGGTTGCCTGCGCGCCGCTGCCCCCTGACGATGGTCGGACGCGCGAGGAAGAAGCCCTGGAAATACTCGAACCCCAGTTGCAGGCAGCGATCGAACTCCTCGCGGGTTTCGACGCGTTCGGCCAGCATCGTGAGGTTGTATTGCTTCAGGAGCGTGACGTGGTCGGCCAGCCCGCGCTCATCGAGGAGCGAGATGTCGAGCTTGACGAGGTCGGCCAGCGACAACAGCGGTCGCAGTTCCTCGCGGAAGACGAAGTCGTCGAGGGCCACCATGTAGCCCGCGTGGCGCAGTTCGCGCAGGGCAAACTGCACGTCGGCGTCGGGCGGAACGTCTTCGAGCACCTCGATCACGATGCGCTCCGGCGGCAGGTGCGTTGCGAACCCGCCGACCAGGAAGTCGCGCGTGGCATTGACGAAGGCCCGGTGCGGCCCGACGACCGTGTCGAGCCCCAGCTCGAGGAACGTGTTCAGCACGACCTGCGCGGTCGAGGTGGTGCCATCCACGCGGGCTGCCTGCGCGGCCGGGTCCATCCGGAACAGCAGCTCGTAGCCGTAGACCGCCTGCTTGCGGTCGAAGATTGGCTGACGCCCGACGAAGGCGGGAAGCTGAGTGGAGGGTAACTCGATGGCAGACATGGCCCTTGGGCCCCGGTGGGCCGTTCGACGGTCGAGTAATCGACGTGGGCCTCGTCTGGCTTGAACGGGAGCGGGGTGAGGCGGGCGGGCCGTCCGCACGCGGGTGCCGAGGGTGGACCCGCCCGGGGCGACCGTCGGCCCGCGGCCGTGCCGGCGCCGGCCGGGCGCTCGGGGTTAAGATGAGCGGTCCGACCCGAGGCGTGCGACCGTCCCGGGGCGCCCGATCCCGGACGACAGGAGATCCGACCGTTGCCAGAACGCTCGTTGTTCGACCTTCCCGATGACGCCACGCCGCCGCCGCCCGAGGGGCCACGCGACGCCGTGGCGCTCCATGAGGCAGCCCAGACGCGGTACCTCAACTACGCGTTGTCGGTGATCACGTCGCGCGCCCTGCCCGACGTCCGCGACGGACTCAAGCCGGTGCAGCGCCGCATCCTGTTCACGATGTGGCAGCAGAACCTCACGGCCGACACCAAGCATCGCAAGTGCGCCAAGGTCGTCGGCGACGTGATGGGCAGCTACCACCCGCACGGCGACAGCGCCATCTACGAAACGCTGGTGCGCATGGCGCAGTCGTTCTCGCTGCGCTATCCGCTCATCGACGGCTCCGGGAACTTCGGGTCGCTCGACGGCGACAGCGCGGCCGCGATGCGGTACACCGAGTGCCGGCTGGCACGGCTGAGCGACGAAATCCTCCAGGAGATCGACCAGGACACGGTAGCGTTCCGGCCGAACTACGACGGCACCAGGACCGAGCCGGTGGTGCTGCCGGCCCGGCTGCCCAACCTGCTCATCAACGGGGCCACGGGCATCGCCGTCGGCATGGCCACCAACATCCCGCCGCACAACCTGGGCGAAGTCTGCCAGGCGCTCGTCAAGCTGATCGACAACCCCGACCTGACCGTCGCCCAGTTGTGCCGGTGGGTCAAGGGACCCGACTTCCCCACCGGGGGCGAGATCCTCAACAGCGGCGACGAACTCAAGGAGATCTACCGCACCGGGTCGGGGACGATCCGGGTTCGGGGAACGTGGACCGAAGGCGCGACGACTCGCTCGGCCAAGACGGTGATCATCACCAGCGTCCCCTACACGACGAACAAGTCGACGCTGGTCGAGCGCATCGCCGATGTCGTCGCGTCGCGCAAGCTGCCGCCGCTGCTCGACGTCCGCGACGTCTCGACCGACGACGTGCGCATCGAGCTCGAACTGAAGCGCGATGCCGACGAGAAGATGGTGATGGCGTACCTGTGCAAGCACACGCCACTCCAGATCACGATCGGGGCGAACCTCACGTGCCTCATCCCGACCGAAGACGCCGAGATCGGGCGGCCCGAGCGGCTCGACCTCAAGTCGATCCTGTGGCACTTCCTGCACTTCAGGCTCGATGTCGTCACGCGCCGGCTCGAACACGAGCGGGCCGCGTTGCGTCGGCGCATCCACCTGCTCGAGGGATTCGAGAAGGTCTTCGACGCGCTCGACGAGATTCTCAAGATCATCCGGGCGTCAGAGGGCAAGGCCGACGCGGCCGCGAAGATCATGGCGCGCTTTGGCCTCGATGCCGAACAGGTCGAGGCGATCCTCGAGCTCAAGATCTACCGGCTGGCGCGCCTCGAGATCCTGGTGATCCGCACCGAGCTGGCCGACCGGCGTCGCCGCCTGCAGGCCGTCGAGACCCTGTTGCGTGACGAGGCCGGGCGCTGGGCCGTCGTGCGCGACGAAATCGAAGTCATCCAGAAGACCTACGGCGGCAAGGGTGACGGGCGCCGCACCAGCTTTGCCGATGGCGAGCAGGAGATCGAGTACTCGGCCGACGCGTTCATTGTCGACGAAGACAATATCGTCATCGTGTCGAGCGATGGCTGGGTCAAGCGTCAGAAGGACGTGAAGGACCTGACGTCCACGCGCCTGCGCGAGGGCGATCGCGTCCTGGCCGCCGTTGCCGGCAGCACGCGCTCGACCGTCGTGTTCTTCACGAACTTCGGCACGGCCTACAGTTGCCGGCTGGTCGACGTGCCGGCGTCGACGGGTTACGGGGAACCCATCCAGCGCCTGTTCAAGTTCCGCGACGGCGAGCGGGTCCTCACCGCGTTGAGCCTTGATCCGCGGGCGATCGGCATCATCGCGCCGCCGGCGGATGGTGAGCCTGCGCCCGCGCACGCCGTGGCGGTGACCAGCGACGGCTACAGCCTGCGGTTCAACCTCGACGGCT
>JAEUQQ010000542.1 GCA_016789685.1 Acidobacteriota bacterium
CATGCAGCACTTCTTGGCCTTGCGCCCGCTTCCACAGGGGCATGGGTCGTTGCGCCCCACGTTCGGAAGCGCCCTGGCCGCGTCGGCCCGCAACTCGTCCATCAGTGCCTCGGGGGGCCGGCCCGCCCACACCATGCCCGCCATGCGCCGCGTGTAGGGCCGGCAGTGCATGAAGAAGCGCTTGTAGCCGGCGCACAGGTAGTTGAGCCCAGGTTCGCCGTCGGGCGTCGAGATGACGCGATCCTTGGGGCAGCCGCCGTTGCACATGTCGAGCACCTCACACTCGCGGCAGTAGCGTGGCAGGGTGTCTTTCTTGGCCGTGCCGAACGCGTACTGCGCGGGAGCCTCGACGAGTGCCGCAAGCGGCAGCTCGCGGACGTTTCCCAGCCGGTACTCCGGCGTCACGAAGTGGTCGCACTGGTAGACGTCGCCGTTGTGTTCGACGACGGGCACGTCGCCGCAGGTGGGCCTGAAGATGCACAGCGAGTGCTTCAGCCCGTAGGCCGGGCGCGCGGCTTCCTCGAAGATCTGGACGATGACCCGGTCCATGTCGTGCCTGACCCACTCGTCGAAGATCGCGCAGAGGAAGTCGCCGAAAGCCTCGGCCGTCGCGGTGCGTTCGCTCACGCCGCGCGGCGACGAGGGCTGCAGTTCGACGAGGGGGATGAAGCTGAGGTACTGGGCCCCGATCTCCTTGAAGAAGCGGTAGACCTCGAGCGGGTGCCCGACGTTCTTCGCGTTGACCACGCAGAGCAGATCGACGGGAACCTTGTGCTGTCGCAGCCGGCGATAACCCTGCATCACCTGGCGGTGCGAGGCGTGACCATCCTTGGTCACGCGATACGCATCGTGCACCGCCTGCGGGCCATCGACGCTGAGGCCGACGCCGAACGCCTCGTCGGCGAAGAAGCGGCACCACTCGTCGGTCAGCAGGACGCCGTTGGTCTGGATGCTGTTGGTGACGCGCTTGCCCGTGGGGCGGTGCGTGCGCTGCAGCTCGACGATCCGCCTGAAGTAGTCGATCCCGAGGATCGTGGGCTCGCCGCCGTGCCACGAGAACAGGATCTCGTCACCAGGGGTCATCGCGATCTGCTGGACGATGTACGCCTCGAGCAGGTCTTCGGGCATACGGAACGACCTGGTCTCCGGGTAGAGATCCTCTTTCTGCAGGTAGTAGCAGTAGGAGCAGTCCAGGTTGCAGGTGGCGCCGGTCGGCTTGGCAAAGACCTGCACCTCGCGCGACACCTTCATGCGCTCGTGTCCTCCCGGAAGCATGCTCCTGACACCATCACCGCCATCTTGTCGCGCCGTGCATCAGGGGAAGGCGGGCACCCGCCTCATTTCGCCGGCACGTACGGGGCGTCGTTGACCTGCTCGAACAGCCAGCGCCGCACCACGGCGTTGGAGTACGTCGCGTCCCAGCTCCAGTGCTGGTTGACGAGCACCGTGCCAGGGATGAACAGCGTCACCATGTGGCTGGCCCGGCGTGCTCGCGCACGGGCCAGTTGGGCGTCGGCGAGTTGCCATGCCTTGCCGCCGCGCAGCAGGCCGTTCCACATCAACTCGCCGCCGGTGCCGTAAGCGACCTCGATGTTGGCGCCGCCCTGGTTCATGATGGCGGCGATGTCGCGCAACCGCTCGCCCTTGAAGCGGGTGTCTGACGCCCCGAGCACGCCGGCGCCGGTTGGATCGGTCAGGCCCGCGAAGAACCAGCCGGGCATCGTGGCCAGCAGCACGCCGAACTTGTCGTGCGCGGCCTTCACCTCCTTGAACGCATGATACGGGTCGTACGCCGTCGTGATCTGCGCCGCGAACATCGTCGGGTTGGCGAGGATCGTGCTCCACATCGGCACGGTGCCCCCGGCCAGCGAGACCGCGTAGATGCGCGACGGATCGACGGGGTAGTCGGTGGCGATCTTCCCGACGATCTCCACGTACATCTGCTGCATCTCGCTGTCGGCGTAGCCGGCGCCTCCCCAGTTCGGGTCGGCCGGGCCGCCCACCGTCACGACGAAGGCCGGGTTCCCGGCCTGCGAGTCGTCGTCGCTCCAGTAGAGCGCGTCGTGATGCGAGAAGAGGGCACCGCGGTACTTGCCGGTCCAGTCGGCGTAGTTGAAGTCACCCGACGGGTAGTGCACGACCAGGGGCAGTCGCGTCGTGCCGTTGCCCTTCGATTCGTAGCCCCGGGGGATGTAGAGGTGGTAGTTCAGGGTCCGGCCAGTTGTCTCGTGCGTGAAGGTGAACGTGGTGAAGTCATCGATGCCGACGCAGATCTCGCGCGAGGTGGTCATCGTGACCGGCGCGATGACCGCGCCCGAGCGCGTCGTGATCGGGTTCGTCTGACTCACGGTGTAGCCGGGAAGCCGCGGCCGGCTCTTGATGGCCGGGTTGAACGTCACCTGGCCGCGGTACGTGGTCGGGTCGGTGTTCCGGATGCCGAGGTTGATGAACACGTACTTCCCGTACGCCGCCACATCGTCTTTTGTGCCGGTGCTGTTGACGTAGACGTTCGTGATGGCCCGGTCGACGAACACGTGGAACTTGACGAGACTCGAGTCTGACGTCTGCGACGGCATGAGCGCCGTCAACTCGGCGGCGGGGATCTCGTCGGAGTATTCGAGGCGCAGCGCCGTGACGGTCTCGCCCCACGGCAGGACCTCGGTGACGAGGCTCGCTTCCTTGAGCGACGGCGCCGGTGTGTCGGCGCAGAGCGCGGGGGTCGAGCAGGCCAGGAGGAGTGCCACCAGCACCACCTGCAGTGCTGACGCCGGTGCGGACGGTGTACGCCGTGAAAGATGGCAACGGGCGAGCGGCATGATCGATGTCCGTCCCTGGGGCCTGCGCGGTCGGTGCCCCGGGAACCGGATCCTGGCGCTCCAGGCGATGTGCCGACACCGGCACGAGGCCTCGCCCGCGCCGGCGTCCCGACCGCCCGCCGATTGTATGTCGAAAGGCGCACCGCCACGCCGTCAGCCGTGGTCGTATCGCGTCAACGGCCGCCGAAGACCCTCCGGATGCCCACCCCCAGCTGGAGCCCGCGGTACTCGCGACGTCCGCCGACGGGTTCAGGGAACTTCGACATCCACTGGTAGCCGCCATCGACGCCGAGCGACCACGACCGGCCCAGGTGCACGTCGACGCCGCCGCCGACCACGCCACCGATCGTCGTATGCGTCGACGCGCCGCTGTCGACGCGCGTCGTCGTGACGGTCGCCCCCGTGCTGCCGCCGATGACGGGGCCGACGCTCGCGCCGATGAATGGCTTGAGCGACTGGCGCCACAGCACGCCGCGTGATGGGTTCCAGCGCACGCCGAGGGGCACCGCGATCACCGACGCGGTCCCGGAGAACACCGTGCCGGCGCCGATCCGTGACCCCGTCACGCTCGCGATCATCTCGGGGCCGAACGTCACGGCGAGGTTCTCGCGCACGTAGCGCGTGTACTGCACGCCCGCGATCATCCCGCCCGTGTCGGCGCCCGCCGTCACGCTGCTCCCTCCATCGTCACTGCCGCGTGCCGCAGTGCCGAGCCGAAGGGCAACGCGGTTGCGCCCCGCGACCGCGAACGGCGGAAGGTCGGGTCCGCGCCGACGTGTCACTTCGACGGGCGCGCTGCGGAACTGCGGCAGGTCGAGCGCGACGCTGGCGCCATCGGCAACCACTGCCCTGGTCAGCAGCGCGGTCGCATCGCGTTCGATCCTGATCTCGTAGGTTCCCGGCTCCACCCCGAGTTCGACGCGCCGGCCGCGCGGCTTGAACAGCTCCACCACCAATTGCTGCGAGGCGTTGAGCACGAACAGGCGGCCCTCGAGGTCGGCGCCGAGGACGAGTGTCGCCGTCGTCTGGCGCACGTCCGTGATGACAACGTCTCCGCTGCCCGTGAGGTCGATGTCGTATGACGGGTGCTGTGCGCCCCCGCGTGTCTGGACGGTGCGGCCGACGGTTTCGCCGAACGCGAACTGGTAGGCCTCGTTGAGGGTGACCTTGCCGTCGCCGGACGCATCGGCGGCGCCGCGCAGGCCCGACACGAGATAGTGTGTGAAGTACGACGCCTTGATGCGGTCGGACTCCTGCGCCGCCTCGGTGTCGGTGTTCGATGTGAGGAAGGCATAGCCCCGCATCGACGACGAGGCGTCGACCAGGAACGGCGCGCGCGCGCGCCCACCCTTGCGCCGCGTGAAGGCGCCCGAGGCGCAGGCGTCGAGCACCGCGATGCGCACGTCGGCCGCCACCTGGTCGAGCCGGTCGCGCAGCGTGCGGTACGAGTAGCGGTCGTCACCGAGCAGCAGGCCCTTCTCGTCGGCGTGGCCCGAGTAGTAGATGAGGGCCTCGACACGTCCGCCCTCGGCGGCCGAGGCGCGACGTGCCTCGGCCACGCGGGCGTTGAGCTGATCGATTGCCTGCAGGAAGTCGCGCAGCGACGCGTCCTTCAGCACGACGGTGTTGGACGGCGGGACGCCGCCCAGGTCGATCAGCACGCGCGCGAAGCGTTCGGCGTCGGCCACGGCGTAGCGGAGCGTGGCGCGGTCGCCGCCACCTTCGTTGGTGCCAGCGGCCAGCACGAAGCGGGTCACGCGTCCAGCCGCCGACGCCTGTGGCGCCACTGCGCCAAGCAACACGGCCATCGACAGCGTCAACACACAGGCACGAGCGTTCATTGTCGGTCCTTTCGAAGAGTCAGGCAGGTCACGTCGAGCCTCGGCACCGACAGCGGCGCCCCCGTGCCGCGTGCGGCGGTGCGCGCGGCGTCGAGCACCACCACGACGTCGAACGGACGGTCACTGGTCACAAGGCAGAACCGCTCGAACCGCGGCGCATCGTCGAGTTCGTAGGCCGCGTCGAGCAACACGACGCCACCGGCCTCGAGCCGCGCGGGCGTCGTGCCGGTCACCGGCAGGTGCTGCGTGACAACGCCGCGGCCGTCCATCGACACGACGGCGCCGAAGGCACGCCCCGCCGACTGGTAGCCGAGACGGATGACATCGCGCTCGCGGGCCGTGTCGCCATCGCGCAGTGGCGCGCTCGTGTCGCCCGCCTTCCTGAACGCGACGATCGCCGGCCCGGTGCCCTTGAGGCGATCGCCATCGCCGTCGTCGGGTGACGTGCCCGGCAACTGTGGCGAGCGAACGATCACCGCGGCGACGGCAAGCAGGCACGCCGCGCCGGCGGCGGCAACGGTCAGCGTCCGCACGCGCGGCCGGTGGACATCTGGGCCGCGGGCCGCGATCCGCTGGCGGGCAGCCGTCGCGATACGGTGTGGGAGCCTCGCCGCGCGCTGTTCGCGGTCGTCGCGGTCGATCGCCTCGAGTCGCGCCCGGGCCTCGGGGTCGTGCCGCAGCCGATCCTCGAGCGCACGTGCGTCGGCCGGCGCCAACTCGCCGAGGCGGAGGCGCTCGAGCCACAGATCGGGCACCGGGGAACGTCCGGAGTCTGTCGTCATGTCACATCTCCGTCAGCGTGGCGCGCAGGGTGCGCAGGCGTTTCCGGACGCCCGATACCGACATGCCTGTCTCGGCCGCGACCTCGGCGAGCGTGAGGCCATCCACGAAGTGCAGCACCGCCATCGTCCGGCTCGATTCCGCGTGGCGGCCGAACAACCGCTCGAGCGTGAGGCGCGCGATGCTCTGGTGCTCGGGTTCCTCGGCCGCCGCGATGGCCTGGAGCGTCGTGTCGCCCTCGGTCGCGGGCCGCCGGCCGTCATCGCGGATCCGGTTCAGGCTCAGGTTCGTCGCGATGCGATAGAGCAGGCTCGACGGCGCGCTCGCATCCAGCCGGTGGCGGTGCTCGAGCAGTTTCACGAAGACCTCCTGGCACACGTCGAGCGCGTCCGCCTCGTTGCGGAGCAGGCGACGGCAACGGCGCAGCACCATGGGGCCGTACCGTTCGGCGAGCGACTCGACGTCAATCGGTTCGCGCATCAGCACACGCCGCGAAGCACGAGGCAGAGATGGCCGGCGCCAGCAGGCGCGCCAGTGATGGGTGGAGCACGGTGCCCTCCGGTGGACCAGCTGGTACGTCCACTCTTCCTCTGCTTGAACACCACACGGCACCGGGAATGTCACCCGGCGGGCGGCAGGCTTCGCGCGCGGGGATCGCGTTAACATCGGCAGCCGGCGACGGGCCGCGCCACGGCTCAAGGTCTGTCGACCAATCTCCGAACGACTCAGCTCATGCCGCGCCCGACGCCGAGGTTCCAGGTCACCATGCGTGCTCCCGCCACAACACTGCTGCTCGGCGCGTTGCCGGCGCTGGCCGCCGGTGCCTTCGTCCTCGGGATATCAGACGTCGGCCGCGGTGCCTGGTTCGTCCAGGGCGCGTCGGTGCTGTTGATGCTCGCGATCGCGGCCAGCATGGGCCTGCCGGTCGCCTCGCTACGACAGCGCGGCCTGGTGGTGGTCGCGTGTGCGGCGATCGTGGGGTGTGCGCTTCCGCTGCTGGCTGGGACGGATGGTCCCAGGCGCTGGCTTGCGGCGGGGCCGCTGTCGCTCTACGTCGCTCCCGTCGCGCTTCCGTCGCTGCTCGCGATCGCCGCGCGCGTCTCTCGATCGAGTGCCCGGTGGAACTCGGTGTCGATCGCGGGGCTGTGGCTCACGGCGGTGATACTTGCGGTGCAGCCAGACCTGTCGCAGGTGCTCGCGCTCACGGCGGGGGCCGTGTTCATCGTGTGCCACGGCAGCACCCCGCGACGACGGCGTGCGCTGACGCTCCTGGCCTTTGTCGTCCCGATCCTCGCCGCCGCTGCGCAGGACGATCCACTCGCACCCGTGCCTCACGTGGAACTCGTTTTCGAGGTCTCGTGGCGTCACTCGATCGGCGCCGGCCTCGGTGTCTCGGCGGCCGCGTTCGCGCTGCTGGCAACGGTCGCGCGGCGCATGGCGCGCATCGAGCCGTCGATGATCGGCGTGGCGGCGTACTACGGGGTGCTGTTCGCGTGCTCGATGCCCGGGTGGACGCCCGCGCCGCTCATGGGATTCGGCGCAGGGCCGCTACTCGGGTTCGGCCTGCTGGCCGGCACGGCGGGGCAACTCGAGCGGAGGAGTTGACGGCCTGGTCAGCGACCGCTGTGCGGTGTCCTGGAGAGGGCCGCGAGCGCGACGCATCCGGCGCCTCCCACGCACGCCGCAGCAATCCACGGCCTGAGCATCAAGGCGCCGGTCGACCATTCGCCGAGTGCCGCAGCGACAACGCCGCACGTGACCAACCCTGCCATCGCCTGAGCCAAACGGCGCTCACCGCGGTGACTCCACCGCAACGCGAGCCACGTGCACCAGGTGGCGAGCGCACCGAGCATCAACCACTCTACCGCCAGCGTGCCACCGCGGTCGGTGCTGATGTCGTCGAGGGCCAGGACGCCCAGGACGCAGCCGCCCAGGGTGATGAGCCCTTCCCAGAACTGCATGTCGTTCCGCTCGATCGCGCCTGCTGGGTGGATCACGGTGCACCTCCATCTGTGCGTGCGAGCACGGGTGCACCCGTCGATCCCGGGAGCGCCGTGTCCCGACTGCCGCCCTGAGGGCCCAACACCGCCCCTGGCTCGTGGCGGCCGCAGGGCAGTCCGCGCCGAGGCGCACCGAGGGTCACCCCAACTCGCCCTCGAGGCGCCCTGCGATCGCGAGCACCTCGGCGAAGTGTGTCGGCCCTGTTGCGAGGCGCCTCGTGTGATCGAAGAGCGCCTGCGCGAAGCCTGCCATCTCCCGCGACGGCGTGAAGCGGAGGTATCCCGGATCGAGATCGTCGATGCGCACCCGGTCGAGCGCGTCAGCGTCCTTCAGGAGCGCCGTGAGCCGCCAGTGCGGGTCGGTCGAAGCAACTTCCTGCGACCGGCTGTGCATCGTCACCGCGGTGGCGATCGCCACGTGGTCGTCATCGACGATGCCGGCCTGCGCGATGCGCTTCTGCAGCCACGCTTCGTCCTCGAACCGCCGCCAGGCGTCGGCGCCGTGCACAGTGCAGTGACCGTCGTGCACCCGCGCGAGGTCGTGCAGGAACACCGACGCCCAGAGCCGCGCGGTCTCGTCGTGGTATCCCGTGGCGCGCAGCAGGCGGAAGGCGTGGACCATCACCCGCGCGACATGTCCCTGTCCGTGGATGCGGCTTCGGTGCACGAAGTGCTCCGGCACCGGGAGCAGGTCGGCGACCGGGAGCGTCAGCGATGCAGGCACGAGCGACGGCGACATGCGCGTCAGTATTCCAGAGGTGACGCGTCGGTGCATATCGGCAACCACGCGCCGATGCCGTTCACGCCGCGCCTCACCTGGGGAGGCGTGACGGGGCACGCGGGCGGTGGCCCGAGTAGCCGGCCGGGAGGGCACGTGTCACACCGCGGCACCGGCCGGATCCCGTCGGTCCCGGGCGCCTCTAGGGCCGCTGCACCACCACGTGGAGTTCCCGCTCGAAGAGTCCGCTGAGACCTCCGACGGAAATCGTTCCGGATCGTTCTGAGCTGAATCCGTTGGCATCGACGGTGTACCGCACAGTGCCAGAGCCCGTTCCCGACGACCCGGAGACGATCCGGATCCACGGCTGGTTGCTCACCGCCGTCCACTGGGTATCAGAGGCGGTTGGCCTGACCGAGAACGAATACGACCCGCCGGCCCTGGGCACGATCTGCTCGGTTGACGACACGCAGTAACGGCACGATGAGGTGGGGGCGTCGGCGGTCTGCGTGATCGACAGGGACTGGTTGCCCACGGTAATCGTCGCCTGCCGGCTCGCACCGCCGGGGTGCGGCTCGACGCGGTAAGACACCGTGCCGTTGCCAGTTCCCGACGTTCCCCCTGTGACCAGCACCCATGACGCGTTGCTCACGGCCTGCCAACTGCAGCCCCCGTCAGAGGACTGGACAGTCACCGACCTGTTCCCTCCGTCACGTTCGAAGGTGACGCGAGTCTCTGACAGCACATAGGTGCAGGTCCTCACCGCGACCGACGCCGACGTCGTTGCCCTGGCGCCCTGATGGGTCGCTGAGACCTCGCACGAACCCGCCCCGACGCTGGTGACGAGCCCGCTCGCCGAGACCGATACGACGCCGGCGTTCGTACTCTGCCAGACGGCCGTAGACGTGACGTCGCGGCTCGAGCCATCTGACATGGTCGCCATCGCCGCCAACTGCACCGTTTGCGACAGGCTGGTGAACGACGCGGTCCCCGAGATGCTCAGCGAGCGGACCGTGACGGCGGCCGCGCTGGTTGGGGTCGTCGGGGAACTCGAGCCGCCGCCGCACTGGACAATCGTGAGGGGAGCCGCCAGGAGCGACAGGAGCAGCAGCGAACCGGACAGGCGAGGTGACATGGACACTCTCCGCGGCGAGTGGCCCGACGAGACGACCGCGTCACCGTGGGGCTTGCCGAGCGACTGGCCCCGAACATACGCGGCTGCCGAGCGACCCGACCAGCGACAAACAGCGCCACGACGGCCGTGGCGCCGAATGGCGTCGCATGGCAGAACGAGGCCGGGCGCCGCATCGTCGTTGCCCGCGGAATCCGCGTGCAGGGTCTCCTGGCGACAGCTCTCCACGAGCGTGTGTGAACCTCGCCACACCAGCGACTTGACTCGGCAGGCATCATGGTCACGTGCACCCATTTCGATGCCTCGTCGTCCTGCTCGGCTGCGCGTCCAGCGTCGCCATGGCGTTGGCTGCCGACCCCGACCACGTCACCGTCGGCGACCGCGTTGCGCAGGTGACGCGCGAGGCGGTCTGGACGCACGTCGCGTCGATCGCCGTTGCCGTTCCGGCCCACCACCCGCAGGGCATGGTCAGGATCGGTGACGCGTTCTTCGTGTCGACCGTCGAAGTCACGCGTCGTCGCGAGGGGAGCACCGACGGCGGCGAAGGTGTCGGACACCTGCTGCACCTGGATGCCTCGGGAAGGCTCGTCAGACGGGTGCGCCTTGGCGAAGGGGCGATCTACCACCCGGGCGGCCTCGACTTCGACGGCACGCACCTCTGGGTGTCGGTGGCCGAATACCGGCCCGACAGCCGCTCCATCGTCTATCGCGTCGATCCCGCCACGCTCGTCGCCACCGAGGTCTTCCGTTTCGGCGACCATCTCGGCGCGGTGGTCTACGATCGCGACGACCGCAGCCTGCACGCCGTCAGTTGGGGGGCGCGGCGGTTCTACCGGTGGCCGCTCGACGAGCAGGGCCGCCCGATGAATGCCTTGGCACCCAGGCGCCTCGACAACGTCTCGCACTACATCGACTACCAGGACTGCAAATATGCCGGGCGGCATCGCATGGTGTGCACGGGCATCTCGACCGTCGATGGCGGCGCGCGACCGTCGATTGCCCTTGGCGGCCTGGAACTCGTTGACCTGGCCGACGGCCGTCCGCGGCACCAGTTGCCGATCGCGCTCGTGGCGAAGCCGGGCGTCGTGATGACCCGCAACCCCTCGTGGGTCGAGCCGCACAGCGAGGGCCTTCGGGCGTACTTCATGCCCGAAGACGATGAGTCGGCCATCCATGTGTTCGATGTGACGCCCGCGCGGAGCGGCGCGCCCGCGCCGAGGTGACCGCTCGGGGCCCCGGTGGCGTGGCGCTCACACTCGTGCCCGCAGCGCCGAGCCGCCGGTGGGGTCTGTCCTTGACCGTCGCGCCCGCCGCGTGAGAGCGTGCACGCGTCCTCGAGGTGTCGCATGCCACTCCGGCCGGTTCTGTTGCGCGCAGTGCTCGTTGCCGTCTCCCTCATCGCCGCCGCGGGCGGGCTCGAGGCGCAGGAAGTGCCGCTGCGCCAGCCGAACGTGCTGCTCGTGCTGATCGACGATGGCGGCTACGCACAGACATCGACGTTCGGGGCGCCCATTCCGACCCCGACGCTCGACCGGCTCGCGGCCACGGGACTCCGGTACACGCGGTTTCACGTCACCTCGCTGTGCTCGCCGACACGCGCGGCGCTGATGACGGGCCGGAACAACCACGCCGTCAACATGGGCAGCATCACGAACTGGTCGGTCGATCGCCCCGGGTACAACGCCTCGATTCCCGCGTCGGCCGCGATGCTGCCCGAGATCCTCCGCAGGGGTGGCTACGCGACGGCGGCGGTCGGCAAGTGGCACCTGATCCCCGACCCCGAGACGACGGCCGCCGGCCCATTCGACCACTGGCCGACCCGGCAGGGCTTCGACTACTACTACGGGTTCATCGGTGGCGAGACCGACCAGTGGCACCCCGACCTGCACGAAGGGACCTCGCCCACGCGCATGCAGGTGCCTCCAGGTCGAGACGACGACTACACGCTCAACGAGGACCTCGCCGAGAGAGCGCGTTCGTGGATCTTCAGGCAGAAGAGCCTCGCACCCGACCGGCCCGTGTTCATGTACCTCGCGCCTGGTGCCGTCCACGCGCCGCTGCAGGTGCCGGAGCGGTGGATCGCGCCCTTCAAGGGCCGCTTCGACATGGGCTGGGACGCCTACCGCACGCAGGTGTTCGAGCGGCAGAAGGCCCTGGGCGTGATCCCGCAGGACGCAGAGCTCACGTCGCGACCACCCGAGATTCCCGCCTGGCAGTCGCTGTCGGCTGACGAGAAGGCCGTCGCCGCGCGGCTGATGGAAGTGTTCGCGGGTTTCATGGCGCAGACCGATCACGAGATCGGGCGCGTGATCGACGCGTTCAGGCAGGTGGGGCAGCTCGACGACACGATGATCGTGTTCATCGCGGGCGACAACGGCGCCAGTCTCGAAGGCAGCCTGACGGGCACCGCCAACGTGATGGAGGCGGTCAACGGCGTGCCGACGCCAGCGGCCGATCTCGTGGCACGACTGTCAGAGATCGGCGGCCCGCGATCGAACCCGCACTATCCCGTCGGATGGGCGTGGGCCGGCAACACGCCCTTTCCATGGGGCAAACGCATCTCGTCGCACCTGGGTGGCACGCGCGATCCGATGGTCATCACCTGGCCGCGGCGCATCACCGACGTCGGCGCGACGCGTGCGCAGTACCTGCACGTCATCGACGTGTACCCCACCATCCTCGAGGCGGCCGGCATCGCGCAGCCCCCGTCGGTGAACGGTGTCGTCCAGCAGAAGGTCGATGGCCTCAGCTTCCTCGAGACGCTGGCACGGGCCGATGCGCCAGAGCGCCGGACCACGCAGTACTACGAGATGCACGCAAACAGGGCGATTTACCACGAGGGCTGGCTGGCGGGGCAGCGCAGCGGCTTCGTGCCGTGGCCGAGCGGGAACTCGAAGACGCCGCCCGCCTGGGAGCTGTACGACCTGTCGCGCGACTTCTCGCAGGCACGCGACATCGCCGGCGCACACCCGCAGAAACTGGCCGACCTGCAGCGGTTGTTCGACGAGGAGGCCGCGAAGAACCTCGTCTTGCCGATGGACGCCCGCGTGGCCGAGCGGCAGCATGTGGCACCGCCGCCGCCCGGAGGACGCCCGTTCTACACGTTCTACCCGGGCACCAACTACCTCGCGAACGCCAACGCGCCCCCAACTGTGAACCGGTCGCACACGATCACGGCCTACATCGACGTTCCCGAACGCGGGGCCGAAGGTGTGATCGTCGCCGACGGCGGCTTGTCGTCGGGCTACACGCTCTACCTCACGGACGGGCGTCCGGCCTACACGTACAACTACTTCCGCCGCGACGTCACCACGATCGCGGGCACCGATCGCCTGCCGCCGGGCAAGGCGCAGATCCAGGTGCAGTTCGCGTACGACGGCGGGGGGCGGGGCCAGGGCGCCACCGTGACGCTGCGGGTCAACGGTGCGACGGCGGGAACGGCCCGGCTTCGACAGACCGTGCCCGCCGTGTACACCTACGACGAGACATTCGGCGTCGGCGAAGACACGTCGACGCCCGTCGGCCCCTACGCTGCGCCGTTCGCGTTCACCGGCACGATCGATCGGGTCGAGATCCACCTGGCGCCGGCCGCCGACGGGGCGCGCCGACAGTAGGCGCCGCCCCGGCCCTCGTCACCGCACCGTCAGGGCCGTTCCCGATCCCAGCGCCGAGTATGTGGCGCTCATCGAGCCGACGCAGAGGCCGTGGAACCACTCGCTGCAGGTGATCGCCGACGCATCGGCGAAGAAGTAGGTGTAGCTGCCGCCTGCCACCAGCGCTGGATTGCTGACGATCGCGGTCAGCGCCGACGTGACGGTCATCGAGGGGACCTGGTACGCGAACACCAGCGCGCCCTGGCTGCTGGTGCCTTTCCAGATCGCCAGGGTCTTGCCCGCCGTCAGCCGCGACACGGTGCCGTAGTCGGCCGTCGAACTCGCATCGACCGAACTGTTGTTGCCGCCAGAGCCAATCACCATGCCGCCGTTCAGGGCCACGGTGTATCGATCGGCGTCGAATCCCTCTTCGGGTGCTCCAACGCCGTTGGCGATGACCACGCCCCCGTTGATGGTGATGCCCGGGCTCGCGATCGCGTTGGCATCGATGCCGTCGTTGTCGCTCGACGCGGCGTTGACGTAGCCGCCATTGATCACGACAGCGTTGCCGTACGGATTGGCATAGCTGATTCCCACATTCATCGCATCGTCTGAGGCCTGCACGTCGACCGTGCCGCCGTTGATGGTGAGGATCGACTTGGCCTCGATGCCTTCCGGGCTGACCGATGCGCTCGCGGCGCCAGTGCAGGTCGTGGTGTTGTAGGTCATGCGGTCTGCGGGGTCGCAGGTGATGCCCGTGGCGCGAATCGTGATCGTGCCGCCGTTGATCGTGACGAACGGGTTGGGATCCGAGCTGTTGCACACGCGATCGCCGTCCGAGTCACTGGGGGTGTCGGGGTCGTAGCACTTCCACTTGGCGGTCATCGCCTTGTCGTGGGTGGTGATGCTCAGCACGCCGTCGTTGATGACGATGAAGCCGGTGCTGCCCTCAGCGCCCTTGACGCCAACGCCGCGTCCCCAGCCGACGGGGACCGACCTGGCGGCCCCCGTGAGCTCGTCGGCCGAGGTGATGAGCAGCACACCGCTATCCATCACGAAGGCCGAGGTCGCCGAGAGCCCGTAGGTGTTCTCGGTGTTGAGATCCTTGGTCGAGGGGTTGTAGCGCGTCTTGAGGTTGAGCGTGGC
>JAEUQQ010000569.1 GCA_016789685.1 Acidobacteriota bacterium
CCTGCCCGACAGCGGACACCTCTACGCCGCCCACGTCATCCACGACCTGTGGCGCGAGACCGACGGCAAGGCGATCGTGGTGACCGATGTCGGCCAGCACCAGATGTGGGAAGCGCAGTACTACCACCACGACACGCCGCGATCGCTCGTCACCTCGGGCGGACTCGGCACGATGGGCTTTGCGCTGCCGGCCGCCATCGGCGCCAAGGTGGCCTGCCCCGAGGCCGAGGTGTGGGTGGTGGCGGGCGACGGCGGTTTCCAGATGACGTTGTGCGAGCTGGCGACGATTGCGCAGGAAGGCATCGACATCAACATCGCGATCATCAACAACGGCTACCTCGGGATGGTGCGCCAGTGGCAGGAGTTCTTCTACGAACGCCGCTATGCCGCCACGCCGCTCGTCAACCCCGACTTCGTCAAGCTGGCCGAGGCGTACGGGCTGCAGGCCGCGCGAGTCACGCAGCGGAGCGAAGTCGTTCCCGCCGTGCGCGCCGCCCGTGGCCATGCCGGCACCGTGCTCATCGACTTCCGCGTCGAGCAGGAGGATTCGGTGTACCCGATGGTGCCTGCCGGCAACGACCTGCACGACATGATCCGGCGGCCGAGTCCGATCGCCGAGACGGGAGCCGACGCATGACGACCACGTTCGTGGTGCACGTGGAAGACCGCCCGGGCGTGCTGACGCGCGTGACCGAAGTGTTCCGCCGCCGGAGCTTCAACATCTCGTCGCTGACCGTGGGGCCAACGCACGAGCGCGGCGTGTCGCGCATGACGATCGCGTTCGAGGCCGACCGCGGGGCGGCACGCCGCCTCGAGGCGAACCTCTACAAGCTGGTGAACGTGCTGCGCGTCGATGACATCACCGAGCGGGCCGCCGTGCATCGCGACCTGGCGATCGTGAAGGTCGCCACGAGCCCCGAGACGCGGTCGGACGTGATGCAGTTGGTGGAGGTGTTCCGCGCGCGCGTGGTCGACGTCGCCCCGACGTCGCTGGTGATCGAGATCACCGGCACGGGCGACAAGATCGATGGCCTCGTCGAAGTCCTGCGGCCGTATGGCGTGCTCGAACTCGCCCGCACGGGCGTCGTGGCGATGACGCGTGGCCTCGACCTGGTGCAGCACCGTAAACAGCGCGCGACCGACGCGACACCCGACGATCCGTCGGTGGCGCACAGCGTGTAGGCCCGGGGAGCCCGGGCACGCGCGCACCGGCAGGATTCTCGAGTCACCGGCACGTGCCGCACACCAGCGGTGGTGCCCTTCGCGGCGTCACAACGGACGCCAGGACAGGACCCATGGCCCAGATGTTCTACGACACGGACGCCGACCTCACGCTCATCCAGGGCAAGAAGGTCGCGATCATCGGTTACGGCTCGCAGGGGCACGCGCACGCGCTCAACCTGCACGACTCGGGCGTCGACGTGCGCGTCGGCGCGCGCGCCGGAAGCCCCTCGGCCGGACGGGCCCAGCGCGACGGCCTCGTCGCCCTGGGCGTCGCCGAGGCCGCGGCCTGGGCCGACGTCATCATGATCCTCGCGCCCGACACCGAGCAGCCGGCCATCTACGCGTCGAGCGTCGAACCCCACCTCGCACCCGGCAAGATGCTCCTGTTCGCGCACGGGTTCAACATCCGCTTCGGCACGATCACGCCGCCCGCCACGGTCGACGTGGCCATGGTGGCGCCGAAGTCGCCCGGGCACCGCGTCCGTGAGCTGTACCAGGAGGGCGCGGGAACGCCCGGCCTGATCGCCATCCACCAGGACGCGACCGGCCAGGCCCGCGCGCTGACGCTGTCGTACGCCAAGGGCATCGGCGTGACACGCGCCGGTGTCATCGAGACGACGTTTGCCGAAGAAACCGAGACCGACCTGTTCGGCGAACAGGCCGTGCTGTGCGGCGGCACCGCCGCGCTCGTCAAGGCAGGCTTCGAGACACTCGTCGAGGCCGGGTACCAGCCCGAGGTCGCCTACTTCGAGTGCCTGCACGAGCTGAAGCTGATCGTCGACCTGATGTACCGCGGCGGGCTCAACTACATGCGGTACTCGATCAGCGACACCGCCGAGCACGGTGACTACACGGGCGGCGATCGCCTCGTGACGGCCGAGACGAAGGCCGAGATGCGCCGGATGCTCGACGACATCCGCTCGGGCGCCTACGCGCGGATGTGGGTCGACGAGAACCGCAACGGGCGTCCGACGTTCACGGCGCGCCGTGCGGCGGAGTCGACGCACCCCATCGAGGACGTCGGCACCCGCCTGCGGGCCATGATGCCCTTCCTCGACGCCATCCAGATGACGCCCGAGGGGCCACGCAAGGCCGCCGAACTCGCCGCTGGCGGCCAGAAGCCCTAGCGCCCGCCTCGTCGTCGCGATCGGCCAGCGAGCTGCCCGCACCGGCCAGCGCCGCAGCCGAACGTCTGCGCCACGCCACCCGACCGGGAGCGTTCGTGTGCTTCTGCGCGAACCTCCCGGTCGGCGTGCGCCATAATGGCAGCACGCCCGTGCCCCGCCTCCTCGACACGCTGCATCGCCCGCTGCGCAGCCTGCGCGTTTCGGTCACCGACCGCTGCAACCTGCGGTGTGCCTACTGCATGCCGGAGCTCGACTACACGTGGCTCCCGCGACACGACCTGTTGACCTTCGAGGAACTGGGCCGCCTCGTCGACGTCTTCACCGGCCTCGGGGTCGATCGCGTCAGGCTGACCGGGGGGGAACCGCTGCTGCGCAAGGACCTGCCGGCATTCGTCGCGCAGCTGGCCGCGCGGCCGGCCATCACCGACCTCGCCATCACCACCAACGGCGTCCTGCTCGCCGACCTCGCGCAACCGCTGCGCGACGCCGGCCTGCACCGGGTGACCGTCAGCCTCGATTCGCTGCGCCGCGACCGCTTCGAGCGCCTCGCGCGCTTCGATGAACTCGACCGCGTCCGCGCGGGGATCGACCGGGCCCGCGAGGTCTTCGGCCATCTCAAGCTCGATACCGTCGTCATGCGCGGCACCAACGACGACGAACTCGTCGATCTGCTCGAGTACGGCCGGGGGGTCGGCGCCGAGGTCAGGTTCATCGAGTACATGGATGTCGGCGGCGCCACGCAATGGCGGCCCGCAGCGGTCGTGTCACGACGCGAGATGCTCGACGGCCTCGAACGCCACTACGGCCCGATCACGCCGCTCGCCGAGGATTCGGCGGCCCCTGCCGAACGGTTCTGCCTGCCAGACGGGCTGGTATTCGGGCTGATCAGTTCGACCACGGCGCCGTTTTGCGCGCGATGCGACCGCGCCCGCCTGACGGCCGATGGGCTGTGGCTGTTGTGTCTCTACGCGACGCGCGGCCTCGATCTGCGAGGCCCCTTGCGGGCCGGCGCCAGCGACGACGCCCTCCGCGACCTGATCGCGCAGCAATGGGAGGCACGCGCAGACCGGGGCGCCGAAGTGCGCCTGGAGTCGGTCGATCGGAAGGCCTGGATCGCGGCCGACACCCTCCGGGCCAATCGGCACCTCGAGATGCACACCCGCGGCGGCTGAGGACTGCAGATGTGGCTCGGTGCGGCCGATGTATTGCATAGCTGTTGCTGGAAGGCCGCATCCCGGGTCACCGCCATGCTCGACTACACCAAACTCGTCAAGGCCGCCGAAGCGCTCGACCCGGTGCCCACCAGCATCAGCCGGCTGGTGTCGATCATCTCGCGCGACCACTGGGCCTTCAGCGAAGTCGAGCAGGTCATTGCCCTCGATCAGGCCCTCACGGGCCGGTTGCTGCAGGTCGCCAACTCGGCGGCCAGCGCCACGCTCATGCCGATCGGCACGATCAAGGATGCGGTCATCCGCGTCGGCGTCGGCCCGGTCGTGTCGTTCGCGATGGCCACCTGCATTGGCCCGTCGTTCAGGCGGGCGCTGCCGGAATATGGCCTCACCGAGGGGCAACTGTGGCGGCATTCCGTCGCCTCGTCGCTGGCGGCCGAGATCGTCACAGCCATGGCGCAGAACCCCGTGCCCGCCGAGGCGGTCACCGGCGCCCTGCTCCACGACGTCGGCAAGCTGGTGCTGGCGCGGTTCCTCACCCCCGAACTTCTCGCCGGGCTGGCCGACGCGCGCCAGCACGGCGACCGCACGGCGCTGCAGGCCGAAGTCGACGTGCTCGGCGTCCACCACGGCGAACTGGGCGGGTTGATTGCGCGGCACTGGGCGCTGCCCGACCGCATCGCCGAAGGCATCACGCACCATCACGCGCCCGACAAGGTCGCCGACCCGCTGTGCGATACGGTGCATATCGCCAACATCGCGGCCAAGCTGGTTCTGGGATCAGGCACCGACGTGCCCGGCGCGGATCTCGAACCGTCGCCTGACGCGGTGGCGCGTCTCGGCCTCGGTGAGAACTTCCTCGAACGCCTCTGCAACCACGTGCAGCGCCGCGTCGACGAAGTCATGGCGCGCTACACGGTCGCCACCCAGCCGATCTCGTTCGCGCGGTAAGCCGTCGCGGCCTCAGCCGGCCTCGACGACGACCACGGCGCGGTCGCCACCACCGGCGTCCATCGACACTTCGAACGACGAGCCGCCGTCCCCGCACTCGTCCCAGCGCCGCAACAGGCGCCTTAAGGGATCGCTCACGGTGCCTTCTGCGGGTCGCCCGCTCTCCACGTCCGCTCCCATCCCACCGTCCCACCTCACCGACCACGCCGGTCGGTGACCCTCAGTGCGCCGCAGGATCAGCACGCCTGCCTCGTCGGCCGCACCGACGCCACGACTCTCGCGCCCGACGGCCTGCCGGGTCGGCACGCTCGGCACATCGCATGCACCGACCACCGCCACATCGCACCGCCCCCGCCTGAGGTCGTCGAGGCCGGCCAGGAGCGCCCAGGCCAGGCCGCACGGCTGCTGCGCCACGTTGACCGACGGCCCACGGGCTCCGAGGTGCGTGGCCAGCAGCGCCGGCGGCCCATTGGCCAGGGTGCGCAGCGAGAAGTACGGATCGATGGCGCGCAGCGCACGTCCCCCCATCCGCCCGAAGTCGGGATCGTCGGGCGCGTCGTCCCAGGCCACGTGCGCCGCCGCGAGAAACGCCTCGACGTCGAGGCCGGTCTCTCCGGTCGCGAGGTACACCCCGACCGTGTCGGGACTCTCGAGATCGCGCGCGGGCCACGCGCGCGACACTGCGCGCACGACCATGCGTGTCGCCGCCGACGCGAACCGGTCGAGGCGGACATCACGCCACGGCACCACGGCCGCATCGTCGCGCACCACCATCGCATGCCCGACCACCGAGGCGGCCACCGGCGTCACGCGCACGCCTCGACGACGGCGGCGGCATTCTGGCCA
>JAEUQQ010000580.1 GCA_016789685.1 Acidobacteriota bacterium
GACGCCGTCGTGAGGATGCCCGCGGACACCCCAGCGAACCGGCCGGCAACGCCGAGAACCCAGGCGCCTCCGGCGTAGGGGCGCATCATGATGCGCCCGTCGCCCCACCGCGCAACCTCCGCGCCCATGATCGCGCGCGCCGTCGGCAGGCCCGCGGGGGCACCGACGCCGTCGTGAGGATGCCCGCGGACACCCCAGCGAACCGGCCGGCAACGCCGAGAACCCCGGCGCCTCCGGCGTAGGGGCGCATCATGATGCGCCCGTCGCCCCACCGTAACCTCCGCGCCCCATGATCGCGCTCGCCCCAAGACCCAGCAGGCCTTGCCGTACAATGTCGCCCTGGCCCCGGAGACCACGATGCTGTCCGACACACAACGCCAACAGGTCAAGGAGCTGCTCGACGACATGGTCGACGACGTGCGGCTCGTGTTCTTCACGCAGTCGTTCGGATGCGAGACCTGCGGCGACACCGGCCGCATCCTCCGCGTCCTGACCGAGATCTCGCCAAGAGTCTCGGTCGACGAGAAGAACCTCGTCGTCGACAAGGACGACGCCGCCGCTTACGGCGTGGCCCACGCGCCGGCCATCGTCGTCCTGCAGCGTGCGGCCGACGGCACGCTCGTCGATCACCGCATCCGCCTGCTCGGCGCCCCGTTTGGCTACGAGTTCACGTCGCTGATGGACGCCATCCTGCTCGTCTCGCGCGGCGGGCCGCAGCTCTCCGACGCGAGCCTCGCGCTCCTCGCCCACGTCACGAGCCCCATGCACGTGCAGGTGTTCACCACCCCCACCTGACCGCACTGCCCGCGGGCCGTGAGCCTCGCCTTCCGGATGGCCTTCGCCAGCCCCCACATCACCGCGACGGCCGTCGAGGTGACCGAATTCGCCGACCTGATCCAGAAGTACCGCGTCAACGGCGTCCCCAAGACGGTGGTGGACGATCGCGTCGAGATTCTCGGCGGGATTCCCGAAGACGCGTTCATCGCCGAAGCCATCCGCGAACGGATGCCGCAGGCGTGACGTAGTTGGAGTGCGCGGCGCCAGGACGCCGCTTCGTCCCCATGTCGACTCCGGCCATTCTCATCGACCGCGTGACCAAGCGCTTCGGCGACGTCGTCGCGGTCAACGACCTCTCGCTCACGGTGCCCGACGGATCGGTCTACGGATTCATCGGCCCCAACGGCTCGGGCAAGACCACGACGCTGCGCATGATCATGCACATCCTCCTGCCCGACGCCGGGCGGGTCGAGGTGCTCGGACGCAGCGACACCCGGGCCGCCCACGACGACGTCGGATACCTCCCCGAAGAGCGCGGCCTGTACAAGAAGATGGCCGTGCGGCGCCTGCTGCGCTACTACGGCGCGCTCAAGGGCAGGCCCGTCGGGCAGCTCGATCGCGAAATCGACCGCTGGCTCGACCGCCTGCAGCTCACGGGCTGGGCCGACAAGCGGGTCGAGACGCTCTCGAAGGGCATGTCGCAGAAGGTGCAGTTCATCGCCACGGTCGTCGCGAAGCCGCGCCTGGTCATCCTCGACGAGCCGTTCTCGGGCCTCGATCCGGTCAACGCCGAAGTCCTCAAGGACGCCATCCTCGACCTGCGCCGCGATGGCACCACGATCGTCTTCAGCACCCACGACATGAGCGCCGCCGAGCGCCTCTGCGATCGCATCTTCATGATCTACCGGGGCAACAAGGTGCTCGACGGCACGCTCGACGAGATCCAGTCGGACTACGGTTTCGACACGATCCGGGTGCGCACCGCCGCCGGAATGGCGGCCCTCGACCGCCTCGACGGCATCACGTCGGTCACCGACAACGGCAACATGCAGGAAGTGCGGGTCGCCGGCGATCCGCAGGCGTTCCTCGCCGCGCTGGCCGCGCGCACCGCCGTGCACCAGTTCGAGGTCGTGCGGCCGTCGCTGCACGACATCTTCGTCCGCATCGCGCGGCCCACCACCGAACCGGCCGCCTGAGGCGCTCCCATGTCGCTCAAGAAGATCTTCATCGTCGCGCACTCCGAGTACCTGACCGCCGTGCGGTCGCGCGCCTTCCTGGTCAGCGTCATCCTGATGCCCGTGCTCATGACGGGCTCGATTGCCCTGCAGACAGTCGTCGCCTCGCGCGCCGACACCGAGACCCGGCGCCTGGTCGTGATCGACCAGACCGATCGCATCTACCCGGCCATCGAGCAGGCGACGACCGCGTTCAACCAGCGCGGAGGCCCGCAGTTCATCGTGTCGCGCGAGCAGGTCGCCGCCGACGGTCTCGACACCGCGCGGCTTGCGCTGTCGGAGCGTGTGCGCACGGAGGAGATCTTCGCGTTCGTCGAGATTCCGCCGACCGTCTTCGATCCGGCAAACGCCGCGAAGCTGCTCTACCACAGCGACCACCCGTCGTATCTCACGCTCCCGTCGTGGATCGAGCGCATCGTCAATCGCGAAATTCAGGGCGCACGGTTCAAGGACGCGAACGTCGATCCCGCGCTCGTCGCGCGGCTGTCGCAGACCGTGGATGTCGACAACCTGGGCCTGCTCGAGGCCGATGGCGCCGGCGGGCTCACGGGCGGCGAGGCGGTCGATCCCATCAAGTCGACGGCGATCCCCGCCGCGATGATGTTCCTCGTCTACATCGTCGTCATGTCGAGCGCGCCGCAGCTGCTCAACGCGGTGATGGAAGAGAAGATGAGCCGCATCTCAGAGGTGCTGCTCGGATCGGTGCTGCCGACCGATCTCATGCTCGGCAAGCTGCTCGGCAGCGCCGGCGTCTCGCTGACGCTCGCGACGCTGTACCTTGGCGGCGCCTCGGTGGTCGCCCAGCGTTACGGTTACGCGGGCGCGCTCACGCCTGGGTTGATCGCGCTGTTCCTGCTGTTCCTGGTGCTGGCGGTGCTGATCTTCGGGTCGATCTTCACGGCCATCGGCGCCGCGTGCAACGACATGAAGGACGCGCAGGGCATGATGGGGCCGGCGATGCTGCTGGTGATGTTCCCGATGCTCTCGTGGATGGTCGTCTTGCGTGCACCCGACAGCACGGTCTCGACGGTGCTGTCGCTGATTCCCTTCGCAACGCCGTTCCTGATGCTGCTGCGCGTCTCGCTGCAGCCCGGCCCGCCCGCGTGGCAGCTCGCGCTGTCGATTGGGCTCACGCTCTCGACGATGCTGTTCCTGGTGTGGGCGGCGGGCAGGATCTTCCGCACCGGCATCCTGATGCAGGGCAAGTCGGCGAGCTTCGCCGAGATGGTCCGGTGGGTGAAATCGTAGGGGCGCATCATGATGCGCCCCCAACGAGGATTCGTGACGCCGTTACGAGGATCGTGACACCGTTTCTCCCCGCGTCGGCAGCGTCGACACGCCGAACCACTCGCGCAGGCGGTGTTCGAGGTACGTCTCGCTGCGGTTGTGGTAGACGTTCCACACCGCGCGCACTGCGCGCCAGGGACGCATCAGCGTCGAGATGCCGAAAAACGAGACCATCCCGAACAGGCGCCAGAACGCCAGCTCGCGCCCGCCGATGTGCTTGCAGTACTGCGTCGACTCCCACGGATCCATGTAGACCGCGAGCGAGCGGAAGTACTCGCGATCGAGTTCCTTGATCGTGCCGTCGGCGCGCATCTCGTCGAACAGCGCCGAGCCCGGATACGGCGAGAACAGCGTGAACGACGTCGTGTCGACGCCCCACCACGCCTGCTGCCAGCCGAACCACACCGTCTTGATCACGTCGATCCGCTTCTCGTGCGGGAAGCCGAGGATGTGGTTGGTCTTGACGCTGATCCCGTTGCGCACCGACGCGCGGATCGCGGCGCCGAGCTTGTCTTTCTTGATCGCCTTCTTGATCGACTTGAGCACCCGCTGCGAACCGCTCTCGGGCGCAAACACGACGTTGCGGCAGCCAGAACTCTCGAGCGCGTGCGCCACCTCGTCATCGATGATCTCGGTGCGCGTGCCGCTCGGCAACTGCCAGGTGATCCCGACGTTGCGGCGCTTCAACTCGTCGGCGAACTCGAGAATCCACCGCTTGTTGAGCACCATCGTCAGGTCGTAGAAGTCGATGTTGTCGGCCTGGTAGCGATCGCGGTAGGCCTGGATCTCGTCAACCACGTCAGACGGCTTGCGGGCCTTCCACAACACCCCGTACATGGACGGGTTGGAGCAGAACGTGCACGAATACGGGCAGCCGCGCGACGCGAGAATCGGCATGCTGCGCCCGCGGTAGACGCCGAAGGTGTTGGTGTTCCCGAGATACGCCTCCATCGGGAAGATGTCCCAGACCGGCCAGGGGATGTCATCCACGCCGCGGATGCGCTGCCGCGCCGGTGTCTCGACGTACCGCCCCTCGTCCAGGAAGCCCAGCCCCGTGATCGACGACCATGACGAGCGGTCGGCGGCGTGCTCGGTGAACTCGCGCAGCGTGTCTTCGCCCTCGCCGAGGCCCACGGCGTCGAGCGCCGGGCACTCGCGCAGGCAGAACTCGGGCAACGCCGTCACGTGCTCGCCGCCGGCGATGATGACCGCCTTCGGGAAGTGCGTCCGGATCGCAGCGATCAGGGCCCGGCTCGACGGCCATTCCTGCGAAAACATGCAGGTGACCGCGATGACCGTCGCCGCGGGGTTGATCAACGCGGCCGTGTCGTCGGGCTTCAGCCCGACACAGTAGTAGCCGTCGTCTTCGAACGAGACGCCGACGCCCTCGGCGAGCGCATCGACGGCCGACACCTCGTGACCGGCCTCGCGCAGCACCGCCGCCAGGTAGGCGAGGCCAATCGGCGGGGTGATGGGCACACTCCAGGTGCCCGGCGAAACGGCTCTGTGCGGGCGCACGAGCGCGACGTGATGACGCGATGTGTCCATGGTTGTGGTGTTTATGGTGCCAGGGCGACCCGACGAGTGTATCCGATCCTCGCCCGCCGACGGATCCCCGTCACGGCCGCACCCGGGGCGCGGCCGAGACCGGATTCATCCCGCGGCGGCGGAGGCCGATTGGCTAGAACGGGGCGAGCACGACCGTATGTGCCGACTCTTCCCCAACTCACTGCACGACCCCGCGACCGTTCACCATCTGCCCCGGCCGCGGGGACAAGGGGCCACGAGCGCGTTCTCTAGGGAGCCGCGCCCGTCGGCCCCGACCCTTCTTAACCCCGCAGCGACCGAGCAGGATGCGCTGCCTTGCGGTCCCGGCCCGGAATCCCGGTATCCTCAACCGCATGCCACCACGCGTGCGCGCCGCCCTCGCGGCGCTCGTCCTGCTGTCTTCGGCCGGCGTCGCCAGCGCCCAGCCGGCCACCCCCATCGACTACCGCATCAGCATCCCGGAGCCCGAGCATCGCTGGCTCCAGGTCGAGATGACGCTCGCTGACCTCCCCGCCGGCCCCCTGAGCCTGCGCATGGCGCGTTCGTCACCCGGCCGCTACGCGGTCCACGAGTTCGCCAAGAACGTCTACGACGTCCAGGTCGCCGACGCAGCCGGGAAACCCCTCCCGGTCAGCCGCCCCAACCCGCACGAGTGGCGCATCGACGCGCATCCCGGAGCGGCGCGCGTCCGCTACAGGGTGTTCGGCGACCGCGTCGACGGCACGTATCTCGGCGTAGACGACTCGCACGCGCACATGAACATCCCGGCGACGCTGATGTACGTGAACGCCCTCGCCACGCGGCCATCCCGCGTGACGCTCGTGCAGCCCACCGGCAAGGCGTGGAAGGCCGCGACGCAGCTCTTCCCCACCGCCGACCCGCTCGTCTTCACGGCCCCGAACCTCCAGTACCTCATGGACAGCCCGATCGAGTTCGGCGACATCGTCATCCGCAGCTTCAGCGTGGCGCCGACCTCGGCCAGCGGCAAGACGCAGACGATCCGCGTGGCCATGCACCATCTCGGCACCGACGAGGAACTCGACGCCTACGTCCGCGACATCGACAAGGTGGTGCGCGAGCAGCAGGCGATCTTCGGCGAGTTGCCCGACTTCGAGCCGGGACACTACACGTTCCTCATCGACTACCTGCCATGGGCGAGCGGCGATGGCATGGAGCACCGCAACAGCACGGTCATCAGCAGTTCGCGCGGGCTCGGGGACGCCTCGAAGCAGTTGATCGGCACGGTCGCGCATGAGTTCTTCCACTGCTGGAACGTGGAGCGCATCCGCCCGAAATCGCTCGAGCCGTTCAACTTCGACGATGCCAACATCTCGGGCGAGCTGTGGCTCGCCGAGGGCTTCACGAGCTACGTCGACGGCTTGAGCCTGGTGCGCGCCGGGCTGAACTCCGCTGACCAGACGATGTCACGCTGGGCAGGGCTGGTGGGCGCGCTGGTCGTGCTGCCGGGGCGGCAGGTCCGTTCGGCGGTCGAGATGAGCCAGTTCGCCGCGTTCGCCGACGGGGCGACGGCGATTGACCCGACCAACAGCAACATCGCGTTCATCAGCTACTACATGTACGGCGCGGCCATCGGTCTGGGCCTCGACCTGTCGCTGCGGGCGCGGACCGACGGGCGCATCGGGCTCGACGACTACATGCAGGCGCTGTGGGAGCGGTTCGGGAAGTCGCCGGCGGCGCAGCCGGGGCTGGTCGCCACACCCTACACGCTGGCCGACCTGCGGGCGACGCTCGCGGACGTGAGCGGCGACCTCGGGTTTGCCGAGTCGTTCTTCTCGCGGTATGTGAGCGGGCGCGAGATGCTCGACTACGCGCCGCTGTTCGCGCGGGCGGGTTACCTGCTGCGGCCCGCGGCGCCGGCCGAGGCGACGATGGGAATGGTGTCGCTGACCTACGGCAAGGACGGGGCGCGCGTGACGGCGCTCGTGGGGCCGGGCTCACCGGCCTACAAGGCGGGGCTCGAGATGGATGCGGTGATCCACGACATCGACGGACGCGCGATCGGGTCGGCCGAGGACGTGCGCGCCGCCCTTGGGGTCAGGGCGCCGGGCGGCACGGTGAAGGTCCGCTTCACGCTGCGCGGCCGCGAGCAGACACGCGACCTGGTGACGGTGCCCAACCCGCGTCTCGAGCTGGTGTCGTTCGAATCCGCCGGCCGCGAGGTCACACCAGCCATCCGCACCTTCCGCGAACGCTGGCTCGACTAGCGCGCGACGGAAACGGGCGGCGCCATTTCCGCCCGTTTCCCGCCAATTCCCCGCCAAATCGGGTCAGACCCCAATTCGCCGCACTTTTCGCCGCCCTCGACGCCAATCCTGGGCATGGGCGCCGGAACGGCGGAATTGGGGTCAGACCCTCATCATCGGTGGTTTCCCTGGGGGAAACGCGGGTTACTCTTCGGCCATGAAGGGGTAGGTGAAATCGGTCGGCGGGACGAAGGTTTCCTTGACTGACCGTGCACTTACCCAGCGGACCAGGTTCAGCTTGGAACCGGCCTTGTCGTTCGTGCCCGACCCACGTGCACCGCCGAACGGCTGCTGGCCGACCACCGCGCCGGTGGGCTTGTCGTTGATGTAGAAGTTGCCCGCGGCATTGCGCAGGGCCGATGCCGCTTCGCGCACCGCCTGCCGATCCTGCGCGAAGATCGCGCCCGTCAGCGCATACGGCGAGGTGGCGTCGACGGTCTGCAGCGTCTCGGCCCACTTCGCATCGTCATAGACGTAGGCGGTGATCACCGGCCCGAAGATCTCCTCGCACAGCAGTCGATACCCGGGATCGTCGGTCTGCACGAGCGTCGGTGCGATGAAGTAGCCGACCGTGTCGTCGTAGGTGCCGCCCGAGAGGATGGTGGCGTGCTGCTTCGCGTGCTCGATGTACTCGACGATGCGCGAGTACGCCTTGCCGTCGATCACCGCGCCCATGAAGTTGCGGAAGTCGGCGACGTCGCCCACCTTGATCGACGCCATCATCGACACCACGCTCTCCTTCACCTGCGGCCACAGCGACTTCGGCACGTACGCACGGCTCGCCGCCGAGCACTTCTGCCCCTGGTACTCGAACGCGCCACGCACGATCGCGACGGCGAGCGCCTGCGCGTCGGCCGACGGATGCGCGACGATGAAGTCCTTCCCGCCCGTTTCACCGACAATGCGCGGATACGCGCGGTAGTTCGCCATGTTCGCGCCGATGGTCTTCCACATCGAGTTGAACACGTCGGTGCTGCCCGTGAAGTGCACGCCCGCCAGGTCGGGATGCGAGAGCAGCACGTCGGAGATCATCCGCGAGTCGCCGGCCACGAAGTTGATCACCCCCGGCGGGAGCCCCGCCTCGGTGAGGATCTTCATGATGTAGTGCGCGCTGAGCATCGCGCTCGACGCCGGCTTCCACACCACCGTGTTGCCCATCATCGCCGGCGCGACCGGGAGGTTCCCGCCGATCGCCGTGAAGTTGAACGGCGTGATCGCGTAGACGAATCCCTCGAGGTGCCGGTACTCAGACTGGTTCCACACGCCGGCGCCGCTGATCGGCTGCTCTTCGTAGAGTTCCTGCGCAAACGCGCTGTTGAAGCGCCAGAAATCGATCAACTCGCACGCCGAGTCGATCTCGGCCTGGAAGGCCGTCTTCGACTGCCCCAGCATCGTCGCCCCGTTGAGCGTGGCGCGGTACTTCGTGGCGAGCAGTTCCGCGGCCTTGAGGAAGATCGCGATCCGATCCTCCCACGGCCAGCTCGCCCACTCGCGCTGGCCTTCGCGTGCGGCGTCGACCGCCGCCTTCACGTGTTCGGCGGTCGCCTTGTGGTAGTCGCCGAGCACGCGCGCGTGGTTGTGCGGAGAGACCGAGTGCGCGGTCTGCCCGGTGCGCACCTCCTTGCCGCCGATGACGAGCGGAATGTCGACGCGCTCCGCGCTCATCTCGGCGAGACGCGCCTTGAGCGCGGCACGCGCCGGGGTTCCCGGGGCATACGAGTTGACCGGTTCGTTGACCGGCGGGGGCACGCGACGACGACCATTGAAGGCAGCAATCATGGGATGAGTGACATCGTGGGCTACGGGCCACGGGCTGTGGGCGGCACGCACGGTGTGCGGCGAGCCACCCTGGGTTGAATCGAACGACGACGACCGTGCGAACGACTACGACGGCATCCAGGCGAGCACGACGCGCTGGATGGTGATCTGGGTCTTCTTCGGCTGCAGCGTCACCGCCTCGAGCGGCGCACTCGCCAGCGTGGCCTCGATGGCGCCAATCTCGGCCTGCAACTCCGCATCGAGCGCCGCAATGGCCTGATCGATCGCGGTGATGTTCTCCTGGGCGCGGTCGACATCCTGCGAGTCGGTCATCGCCTTCCCGATGCTTCGCGCCGCACTGGCGGCCTTGGTCACGTTCGTGGCCGAGAACGTCTTGCGGCCGAACAGGGCGCCGATGCCGGTCTGCAAAATCGACATCCCGGCCTGCACCATCGAGCCTGTCTTCTGCGAGGCCTCTTTCGCGACGGCCTGCTCGGCCTTTCGGCGACGTTCGAGCAACTGGTTGCGCTTGGGACCGTACTTCGCCTGCAGTTTCTCGACGCGCGCGTCGCGTTCCTCGCGCTGCGCGGTCTGCAGCCGGATCCGGAATTCACGCTCGCTCTCGCCGGGCGTCGAGACCAGCCCCGTGGAGCCATCCTTCATGACCTCGAGCGTCTGCTCCTGGTACAGCCAGGCCTTGAACTCCTTCTCCCAGGCGTCGTAGCTCTTCGCCCGGGCTGCAGGCGACGGCAGGTCGGCGAATGTCGCGTCATCGGCGGGCTGCTGCTCGAGGTCGGCGAGCGGCACGTCGGTGTCTTCGGCCTGCGACCAGTCGACGACGACCGCGCCGGATCCGATCGGCACGAGCACGTTCACCGGCCGCGAGACCGACACGCCGAGCTTGCGATCGTCGAATCCCACGGTCGCGCTCGCGAACACGCGCGGCTCGTAGTGCACGCCCCCCCTCGACCGCGTGGGGATGAAGAACTGCGGCACGTCTGGCGGCAGCACGGGCCGCGCCGCAACCGGCGCCTGAACGTTGGATGCCGGCGCCGCGGCCGCGGTGGCACCGGTGCCCGTCGCGCGAACCGCCGCTGGCGCGCCGGCGGCCGCAGCCGCCTTCCGCGACGCCATCAACGTCCGGATCTGCTCGAGTGTCAGCGGACCTCGCAGGTACGACATGGTCCAGCGTGTCTCGAAGATCTGCGGACCATCTTCGTGCACGTTGTGCAGAAGGAACACGCGCTTGCCGAGCGCCGACAGCACCCGGTCGAGTTCCGCGCGATCGAACCCCGGCTTGCCGCTCAGCGCGCCCTCGAGGCCATCGAGCACGCGCAGCTTGTCGCGATCGGTCTGCAGGCGGCCGATGCACCAGGTGCCCATGTTCGACAACGCCTTGTAGTCGAGATCCACCGGGTTCTGCGTCGAGAGCACCACGCCGAGGCCGAACGCGCGCGCCTGCTTGAGCAGCGTGAGCATCGGCGTCTTCGACGGCGGATTGGCCGACGGCGGAAGGTACCCGGCCACCTCGTCCATGTAGAGCAGGGCGCGGAGGCTCGTCGTGCCCGACTGCTTGCGCATCCACCCGATGGTGGCGCCGAGCAGCATCGTCACGAAGAACATCCGCTCCTCGTCTGAGAGGTGCGCGATCGAGATGATCGACAGCCGCGGCTTGCCGGCCTTGTCGTAGAGCAGCGTGTCGACGTCGAGCGGATCGCCCTGCATCCACGCGGCGAACGCGGGCGAGGCGACGAGGTTGTTGAGCCGCATCGCGAGCGCGAAGCGGTCTTTCTCGGGGAAGAACGACTCGAGCGGCAGCACGCCCACCTTCTGGAACGGCGGTGCCTGCACGTGGCCGATGAGCCCTTCGAGCGTGACATCGGTGCCGTTGCGCCACGACCAGTCGAGGATCGTCGACAGCAGGATGTGCTCGCGGCTCTGCACCGGGTCGGCCGTGACGCCGGCCAGCGTGAGCACGCCGGTCACGCTGGCGCTGATGCGCTCGGCCAGCAGTTCGTGGTCGTCGATGATCTCGGGCGGCGGCGCGCCAAACGACTTGAGCAGCGCAATCGGCAGGCCGGCGCTGCTGCCGGGCGTGTAGACGCTGATGTCGACGGCCGCGCGCAGGCGGGCGATGCGGGCGGCATCCTGCCCCCACGACGCGAGTCCCTTCGCCCAGAACGCGGCCTGGGCCGCGGCAAACGTGTCGGGATCCTGTTGCGCCCGCGCCGCATCGTCTTCGTTGATCCACGGGCGGAACGCCGCCGCAGACAGATCGGGAAACGTCAGCAACAGGTTCGCGAGGTCGCCCTTGGGGTCGATGGCGATGGCGGGAACACCATCGATCGCGGCCTCTTCGAGCAGGCCGATGCCGAGGCCCGTCTTGCCGCTCCCCGTCATCCCGATGATGACACCGTGCGTCACCAGGTCGCGCGAGTCATAGAGCAGCGCACCCCCGGCTTCGCCTGAGCGGGTCGCGAGGTCGTAGGGGCGTCCGAGGTAGAAAGCTCCGAGCTTCTCGTAGTCGGTCATCCAGCGTCTCTCAAATCAGGCGCATTGTGTCACAGGCGGGCCGATTCGGCAGTCGCCGAGACGCGGAACGCGTGGCTCGTGCACTGGCCATTCGTCCTGTCGGTTTCGGCACCACATCCCGGCCCGGGGTGTGCGACTCCTGGGGTATTGTGGGCGCATGCATCGATGGTGGCTGGCCGGGGGAGCACGCCTCGCCGTGTACGTCGCGGCGATGACCACGTCGGCGTGTCGACCCGCCGTGGACGGAACCAGTTCCGCACCGCCCGCCGGCGGCCTGGAGGTGACGCTGACGGCTGTCGCACCGCCAACGGCCGCCGGTGCGATGGCGCCGCAGATGCGGGTGGCGCCCGATGGCAGCGTGCTCATGTCGTGGATCGAGCCGGCGGCCGATGGCCGCAAGGCCCTCCGCTGGTCGCGCCTGGTCGCCGACGAAGGCTCGGCCACGCCGGTGCGATGGACTCAGGCGTCGACGATCGTGACCGCGACGGATTTCTTCGCGAACTGGGCCGACGTGCCGTCGATCCTCCAGCTCACCGATGGGCGCATGGCGGCGCACTGGCTGCGGAAGTCGGCGTCATCCACCTACGCCTACCACGTGGCACTGAGCCTGTCGCACGATCGGGGAGCCACCTGGGCAACGCCGGTGACACCGCATGGTGACCGGTCAGACACCGAGCACGGGTTCGTATCGATGTTCGAGCGCGCGGACGGCCAACTCGGCCTCGTGTGGCTCGACGGCCGCCAGATGGCGGCGCCGGCGGCGGGCGAGACGCACGGTGCCGAGACGCACAGCGGCGGTGCCGGCATGGATCACGGCGGCGCGGGTGCGATGACGTTGCGGGCGACGACCATCGGGCGCGACGGCGTGCCGGCGCCTGATGTGGCGCTCGACGAACGCGTCTGCGAATGCTGCCCGACGACCGCCGCCGTGACGGCACGGGGCGTGGCGGTCGCGTACCGCGGTCGCGGAGCCTCGGAGATTCGCGACATCGGCGTCGCTCGTTTCGATGGCACGGCATGGTCGCGCCCGGCGCTCGTGCACGCCGACAACTGGCGGATCGAGGCGTGCCCGGTCAATGGACCATCGCTGAGCGCGCGCGGCGACCAGGTCGCGCTGGCCTGGTTCACGGCCGAAGGGGAGCGTCCGCGCGTGTCGGTGGCATTCTCGCGCGATGGGGCGACGACCTTCGGACGCCCAATCGCGATCAGCGACGCCGCCGCGGTCGGTCGCGTCGACGCCGAACTGCTCGCCGACGGCTCGGTGCTGGTGGCGTGGCTCGAGCACGACCCCTCGGTGTCGTCACTGCGGGTGAAGCGGGCGTGGCCCGACGGACGTGTCACGGCGTCGCAGGTGGTGACCCCGCTGTCGTCCGGGCGCGGCAGCGGCTATCCGCGGATGGCCATCCTCGACGGGCGGTGGCTGGTCTTTGCATGGACTGAACCATCCACGCCTGCCGGACCGTCGTCCATCCGCACCGCAACGGCCGCGCTTCCGCGCTAACCACGGGCTGCACCGCAAACACCCCCGCGATTTCGGGCCAGACCCGAAATCGCGGTTTCGTCGCGTTTGGCGGGCGATCGGATGCGACACCCCCGAATTGGGGTCTGACCCGAATTGGCAGGAATCCGGATGAGAAACGGTGTTTTCGACAACGGTCGTTGTCGATCAGGACTGCTTCTGCCAGTAGCGCTGCAGGCCGGAGAAACAGTGATCGAACGGCATTGCAAGTTCATAGCCGTCGGCGTCGGCGTCTGACATGTGGCGGCGCAACTCGCGGCGCATCTCGTCGCGAAACAGTACGATCCGCGCCTCGTCATCCGCGCCCAGCGCCATGGCGTCCTTCGCGAATGCCGCCACGCGCGGCAGACGCGCCGACAGTTCGCCCAGGTGATCGGCCGGCGCGAGCGGGCTTGGGCCGAAATGCGTCAGGAACAGCGTCGTGGGCTGCCAGGCCAGCAGGCGATCGATCGACTGCTGCCACACCGCCAGGTCGATATCCGGCGGAGGCGTCGGCGTCATGACGAACGTCGCGCGGCCCAGGCGCCCGCCCGCCACGTCGCCCACGAACGCGACACCCGACGCCTGGTCGAGGTAGCTGACATGATGCGACGCGTGCCCCGGCGTGTAGGCCACGTCGAGCGCGCGGCCGCAGACGTCGATACGCTCCCCGCCGGTCAGCGCCTGCATCGACGCCGCAGGCACAGGCAGGAACTCGCCCCACATCCGCGACATCCCCTCGGCGCCGTAGAGCCGCGTGGCGCTGTCGATCAACTTCGCCGGATCGGCCATGTGCCGCGCGCCACGCTCGTGCACGAACACGCGGATGTCCGGGTACTGGCGCACCAGGGTGCCGGTCGCGCCCGCGTGGTCGAGGTGGATGTGCGTGAGCAGCACCGCACGGATGTCGCCCAGTTCGTAGCCCGCGTCCAGCAGGCCCTTCTTCAGGGCCGCCAGCGACGTCGTCGGTCCCGGATCGACGATGGCGATCCCGCTGGCGCCCTCGATGACCGCCGCCGCGATGACGCCCTTGACGCCAAGGAATTCCAGATCCAGGTACCTGATGCCCGCCGAGATGACGCTCATGCCCACCGTCCCCGCAAGTCGTTCGCTGTCAGCCACTCCGGGCCCCCTGTCTCGGTTCGTTCCGACGCCCTGGGCCCGGCAGCAGGGTATCAGACGCCGCCGGGGGGTATCATCGATCCGATGACCCCGACCAGGCGACAGGGCGACACCGAACTGCTCGATGAAACCCGGCAGCGCACGGAGTCACCCAAGCTGTACAAGGTCATCCTGCACAACGACCACTACACGACGATGGAGTTCGTCGTTCACGTGCTGGAGTCGGTGTTCCACAAGACACCGGCCGAGGCGTATCGGATCATGATGCTCGTGCACGTCGAGGGCCAGGGGCTGTGCGGACTCTATCCGCACGACATCGCCGAGACGAAGGTCGACACCGTGCACGAGCTGGCGCGCGAGGCGGGACACCCGCTGCACGCGAGCATGGAAGAGGAGTAGCCCGCGATGTTCAGCGCGGCCGTCGAACTGCTGCTCAACGTGGCGTGGCGTGAAGCCACCGCACGGCGGCACACCCATCTCACCGTCGAGCACCTGTTGTACGTGCTGGCGCACGACGCCGAGGCCGAGAAGATTCTCACGGCGTGCGGCGCCGACCTGCCGCGCCTGCGCACGCTGCTCGACAAATACCTGCAGGATCACGTCGAGCAGTTCAGGCGCGGCGACCAGAAGGATCCCGAGCAGACCCTGAGCTTCCGCCGGTTGCTGCAGACGGCCGTCCTGCACGTGCAGAGCAGCGGCAAGGGCGAAGTCGAGGCAGGCGACCTGCTGGCCGCGATGCTGCAGCAGCCCAAGACCTACGCCATCGAGGTGCTGCAGGCGCAGGGCATCACGCGACTCGACATCCTCAACTACGTCTCGCACGGCATCGCCAAGCCTGGTGCGCCCGCGAGCTCGCCCGCCGGCGAGGAGCCGGGGCCCGCGCCCGGTGGCTCCGGCGACGAGGGCAGCAGCACGGCGCGTGATCCCCTGGGCGCTTACGCCGTGAGCCTCACCACCAAGGCCAGGAACAACCTGCTCGACCCGCTGATCGGGCGTCAGGTCGAACTGCAGCGCACGCTCGAAATCCTCTGCCGGCGGCGGAAGAACAACCCCGTGTTCGTCGGCGATCCAGGCGTCGGCAAGACGGCGATGGCCGAAGGGCTGGCCATCCGGCTCCTGCAGGACGACGTGCCGGCGCTGCTGAAGGACGCGGAGGTCTATTCGCTCGACACGACGGCGCTGCTGGCGGGGACGCGGTTTCGCGGCGACTTCGAGGAGCGCTTCAAGGCGGTCATCGGGGCGCTCGCGAAGCGTCCGAAACCGATCCTGTTCATCGACGAGATCCACTCGACCGTCGGCGCCGGCGCCACCACGGGCGGCACGCTCGACCTCGCGACGTTGATCAAGCCCGTCCTCACGGCCGGCGACCTGCGCATCGTGGGATCGACGACCTTCGAGGAGTTCAAGCACATCGAGAAAGACCGCGCGCTCGCGCGGCGGTTGCAGAAGGTCGTCATCGAGGAACCGACGGTCGACGAGGCGGTGAAGATCCTCGACGGGCTGCGCTCGCGCTACGAGGATCACCACCTCGTGACCTACGCGACCGATGCGCTCGAGGGCACGGTCAAGCTGGCAAAACGGCACCTGCGCGAAGGTCGCCTGCCCGATTCGGCCATCGACCTGCTCGACGAGGCCGGTGCGATGGTGCGGCTCGCCGCATCGTCGGTGGTGGCCGACGAGTCGCCCGAGGTGGTCCGCGCCACGGTCGATGCCGCGGTCGGCGGCGCGGTGCCTGTGGATGGCGGCACACCTCCGGGTGGCGCGGCGCCTCCGCCTCCGCAGCGAATTCCCGTGACGCTCGACGACATCGAGCGGGTCGTCGCCCGCATCGCACGGATTCCAGAGAAGCAGGCAAGCACCTCGGACAAGCTGCGGCTCAAGACGCTCGACGAGTCACTCAAGCGCGTCGTCTTCGGCCAGGACGATGCGGTTCACACGGTCGTCGCGTCGATCAAGCGCGCGCGGGCGGGGCTTGGTCAGCCGGATCGGCCCGCCGGCTGCTTCCTGTTCACGGGACCGACCGGCGTTGGCAAGACCGAACTCGCCAGGCAACTCGCGCTGCATCTCGGGAACGAGTTCCTCCGCTTCGACATGTCCGAGTACATGGAGAAGCATGCGGTGGCTCGGCTGATTGGGGCGCCGCCGGGCTACGTCGGGTTCGACCAGGGGGGCCTGCTGGTCGATGCCATCCGGCAGCATCCCTACGCGGTGTTGCTGCTCGACGAGATCGAGAAGGCGCATCCCGACATCTACAACATCCTGTTGCAGGTGATGGACCACGCGACGCTCACCGACAACAACGGGCGCAAGGCCGACTTCCGCCAGGTCGTGCTGATCATGACCAGCAACGCGGGGTCGCGCGAGATGAGCCAGGGCGCGATCGGCTTCGTGGCCGATGACGGGGCGGTGCGGCAGCGCGACCAGGCGTCGAAGCAGCGGGCCAGGACGGCGCTCGAGCGCGTGTTCAGCCCGGAGTTCAGGAACCGGCTCGATGCGATCGTGACGTTTGCGCCGCTATCGTTCGAGGTGATGGAGACGATCGTCGAGAAGTTCATCCTGCAGCTCGAGGCGCAACTCAAGGAGCGGCGGGTGGCGTTCGAACTCTCGCCCGAAGCGCGGGCGTGGCTGGCGAAGAAGGGCTACGACCCGGTGTTTGGCGCGCGTCCACTGGCGCGGGTCATCCAGCAGCACGTGCGCGACCCCCTGACCGACGAGATCCTGTTCGGCAAACTCGAACAGGGCGGCACCGTCACCATCCGTCTCGCCGACGACGCCCTGACGTTCGCAATCTCCTGAATTGGGGTCTCCTGAATTGGGGTCAGACCCTCATCATCCGCCGGTGTCATCGCGGCACCGGCGGGAGTCGCTCGCGCGGACCACCGCCACGACTGGCTCCCATTGGCGCTCACAAGCCGTGTGTTCATGGATGGTTACACGTCCGCACGCGTGTTGCGTCACCGGCAGTAGTCAGCAACGATATCCTGGGTGTCCGCCACGGGTCTGCCTGCGCGTCGACAACCGCCGTTGGCGATTCTGGCAGGATCCTGGGCCGATCCGCGCACAATCGGGTCAGACCCCAATTCGGCGAAAAAAACCCGGCGGTCACCACAGGGGGTGGATCGTCGTGAACAGCGACAGGGCCAGGATGTACAGGCCGCCGGACGCGGCGAGGGCGTACTGCTGGGGTCGCGGCGACGTCCACGTGCCCATCCACACGAACACGGGGAACAGCACGCTGCAGTAGCGGCCCAGCCCCTCGAACTGCCCCGACGACAGGGGCAGGGCCAGGTTGATCGCCACAAGCAGCGCGTACCCGGCGCCGAGCCGCCACCACACGAATGGCGTCGCCGCCACGAACAGCAGCGCCATCACGGCGTTGAACGCATCGTAGGGCGCAAGTCCTCCGCTCATGAGGTGTTCGCCCGGCCGCGTCAGCATCGCGTGCACGAAGCGGCCGACCGGCGTCCAGGGGTGCCCGCCCGGGTAGTAGCCCCAGCGCTCGATACTCGCCTTCCACTCGAGAAATGACCCGCTCAGCCAGTAGACGTACGCGCACCACAACACGAACGCCGCGACCATCGCGAGCACGGCGAGCCCGGCGTTGATGCGCTGCGTGCGATCACGCCCCGCCGCGACCCAGCCGATCCACGCAATCGCCGGCACCGACACGATGCCGTTCACGCGCGCGCAGACCACGAGCGCGCCGGCCAGCGCCGCCAGCCACCATCGCTGCGTGCGCATGCCGTAGATCGCCCAGACGAGCCCGCACAGGAAGGTGCTCTCCGAGTACACCAGCCCGAAGAAGAACGCGAAGGGAAACACCATGCAGTGCAGCACGGCGCGTTCGGCGCCCGCCTCGTCGAGGTCGAGTCGCGCCAGCAGCGCCAGGCCCACCATCGCGCCCAGAAACGCCAGCCACGACACGACGATGCCGCCGCGGTAGTAGTCCTCCATGCCGCCGCCGAGCGCCAGGCCGGCGTAGCGCATCGCGATCGGAAACGCGGGGAAGAACGCGAGGTTGCTCCGCCCACCCTCGACGAACCGGTAGCCCTTGCTCGCGATGCCGTAGTACCACCCGGAGTCCCACCTCGCGAAGGTGTCCCAGAACTTGTCGGTCGTGCCCGAGATCGTGAACTGCTCGCGCTGGAACGGCGGCACGACGACGTTCGCATAGAACGCGATCCCCGCCGTGAACACCCGCACGGCCAGGGCGAGCACGACAATGCGCAGGATCCAGAGGGTACTCGCACGCCCGGCCCCGCCCGTGGCCGAAGCCCCCCGGGGTGGCGTTGCACGTGTTGGAAAGGTCAGGCGCGGCATCGCCCGCGCATCCTACACGATGGACGGCGCTCAGGGGCATGCCCGCCGGCTCTGTGCCCCGGCTCTGATGTGCCCGCCGGCTCTGAAGGTCGACTGGATGGGTGAGACGACGCCCCGGCGCTTGCCGTCGGCGGCATCGAGCCGACGTTCCCGGCCTACTTGCGGTGCGCCGCCGCTGGCGCGGCGCCCGATGGCGTCAGCAGGAAGGTGTGACCGTGCGTGGCCGGCGACCCGAGGATCTCGATGCCATCGGCCATCAGCGACGCGCCGCTGATCCGCCCCACCACGCCCCGATCGGCCGAGTAGATCTCGTACATCGTCCCTGCCTGCAGGTCGCGCGGCTTGACCCTGATCGCTTCGACGTCAGTCGCGTTCTGGAACGCGAAGATCGCGGCGCCGCCGGTATCGCGTCCGACCTCCTCGACGACGTCCCACGGCGGCTCGGCGCCGCGCGCCACCTGCTGGCTCAGGACGATGCTGTACGACGAGGCCCCGACGGTCGCGCGCGCCTTCCCGTGGATGGCCACCTCGTGCGCGATGCGATCGATGTCGAACTCCGACAGCTCGTCGTAGCGATACGAGAACCCGAGCACGCCGGGCATGCGGCTGCGCGTCATCAGTCCGAGGTCGCCCGTGACGTTCAACGCTTCGCCCTCGGCCGCCATGGTGTATCCCAGCAGGTACGACGGCGGCAGGAGCCAGAGCAATCCCTCGAGGTTGTGCCTGACGTGGATCGACGGCGTGGTGCGATCGTCCATCCACGCCACGTCGGTGTAGCGCGCCAGCCCGAAGTCGATGCGATTGCCGCCGCCGGCACAGTTCTCGATGATCAGGTCTGGAAAGCGCTCGCGCAGCGCCTTGAGCAGCGAGTACAGCCCCTGCACGTGCCAGTAGTTGCCATCCCTCGGCCCGTGGCCGTGCCCGTCGCGCGAGCAATTGACCCAGAAGTTGCTGTCGATCTTGATGTAGTTGGCCGCGCTCTCGTCGATCAGCACGGTCAGCTTGTCGCGGACCCACTGCCAGGCATCGGGATGCGCCAGGCAGATCTGCGCCGCGCGCGTACCGTCGTTCGATCCGGAGCCGTCGTACGTGCCGCTGGTCGTCGCCAGCCACGACTCGCGCACGCTGCCCTCGCGGTCGACGAGCGCACGGTCGATGCGCTCGGGCTCGACCCACAGCGCGAACCGCATGCCGTACTGGCGGATGCGGGCGCCTACAGGACGCAGCCCCTGGGGGAACTTGTCGGTGTCGACCTCGTACGAGCTGAGCCCCGAGGTGAAGTCGTAGCCGTTCTGCTCGCCCGCACCCTTGTACCAACCGGCGTCGACCTGGAAGACCTCGACGCCGAGCGCCTGGGCGACCTCGACTTCGTGGTCGATGGTGTTGGCCGTGACGTGCACGCCGTGGACGAACCACGGGTTGTAGGTCACGAGCCGCGGAAATCCGCGACCACCGCGCAGCGCCATCAGCAGGCGTCCGAGCGCGTTCGAGACGCCGTGTTCGTCGGCGTCGATCACGCCCATGAACCCGTGCGCGCTCTCGATCGACCGCTGCGCCGGCACCGTGATCTCGATGTCGCGCATGTTGGCCTCGAGCCGCATGCCGTCACCGGTGCCGCCGACGTCGAGTTGCCACATGCCCGACCACAGGAGGCCGGCGACGAACGTGCCCGACTCCCCGGCTGGCGCCACGACGACCGGAACGTTGATGCTGGTGGAACGTCCCCAGGAGTCGATCGAGAACGACTCGCCGTCGCCCACCTCACGCGCCTGGCGCTGGAAGCTCAGGTCAGGCTGCTCGAGTGGGGTCTCGAGCCCCCGAAGCCAGCGCAGGGAGCGCGTCGTCACCTGCACGCGCCACGCCGCGAGCACCGAGACGTCGATCGGGCTGTCACTCGTGAGGCGCTCGACCTCGCTCCACACCTCGACGAACGACGGCGCATCCGGATAGGCGACGTAGTGGCGCGTGATCCGCGCATTGCCCTCGCCATCGTCGAACACAACCGAGAGGCGGACGCCGCCCTGGTAGTCGTCGGTGCGCGCTTCGACGAACCGGATGGGCCGGTCCTTTCCGTCCTGCAACCAGCGCTCGTCGTGGCCAACAACCAACCGCGACTCGGGCTCCCCCGGCACGTTCACGCGATCGTGCCCGGGGACCGCCAGGTGCAGGATCTCGAACTGCCCGGTGTCGCCAATCCCGACAGTCAGATCCAGGGAACCGGTCGAAATGACCCACTGAGTTGCGGCGGCGTCGTAACTGACGACGGTCGATTTTCTACTCGAGAGGACAGTTCTTGAGCCGGCATCCACTCGACCGGCGACACCGCCGATGACGAGCACAGCGGCCGAAACGGCCAGCACACGCACGATCGGCGCGGGGAGTTTCCCCAGAACTTGTCTGAATATCACCGTGAACCCTGATGCTGCCACCAGTGGGAGCCCCGACCCTGAGACCAGGCGTGTTCGCGTCCAGCCCGAGCGCAGACCACCAGCATTATGCAAGTGGGGCGCCATGCATGGATCGAATTCCTGCCAGTGACCCGGCCAACGTGTCCACGCGGCGTGTCGGAACCTCGTCCTCCGGTCAGGCCCGGGGCGGTACGCGAGCCACTCCGGACGTAGAATGCGACGATGCAACGATGGATGAGGCTCGTGGCGGCAGCCGTGGTGCTGGGGAGCGGTGCGGCGCAGGCCCAGGAACCGCCCCAGCCGCCACCGGTGGCAGTTGCCCCTGCCATTGACCCCGACCTGGTCGATCGGTTCACGTTCGCCGTACCAGCCCAGGCGCGCGTCACGCACGTGTCGCTCGACCTCCGCATCGATTTCGCCGAGAAGCGCGCCATCGGCACCGCCCGCATCCGCGCGCAGCTCGCCAGGGGCGCCACCGAGGTTGTGCTCGACACCAGGGACCTCGAGATCGAGTCGGTCACCAATCCCAACGCGCAGCCGATGACGTTCATGCTGGGCGAGGGTGACGCCCTGCGCGGCAAGCCCCTCATCGTCTCGTTTCCCGAGCCCGCCAAGGGCACGGCGACCGTCGCCTTCACGATCGCCTATCGCACGTCGCCTGCGTCGGCCGCCCTCCAGTGGCTCGCGCCCGAACAGACGGCTGGCGGCAAGCTGCCGTACCTGTTCTCGCAGGGCCAGGCCATCCTCACGCGCTCGTGGATTCCGACCCAGGACAGCCCCGGCCTCCGCCAGACCTACGACGCCCGCATCGTCGTGCCCGACGGCATGCGGGCCGTGATGAGCGCAGAGGCGCTGACGCCCGATGGCGAACCGGTCGAGGGCGGCGGGATGGCGTTCCGCTTCCGCATGCCGCAGTCGATCCCGCCCTACCTGATTGCCCTGGCCGTGGGCGACATCTCGCACAAGCCGATCGGCACGCGCACGGGCGTCTACGCCGAGCCGTCGCGCCTCGACGCCGCCGCGGCGGAGTTCGTCGATCTCGACAGGATGCTGAGCGCCGCCGAGGCGTTCGTCGGCTCGTACCGGTGGCGGCGTTACGACGTGCTCGTCCTGCCGCCGGCGTTTCCGTACGGCGGCATGGAGAATCCCCGCCTCACGTTCGCCTCGCCGACGATCATCGCGGGCGACCGCTCGCTGACGTCGGTGGTGGTGCACGAACTGGCGCACTCCTGGGCGGGCAACCTCGTGACCAACGCGACGTGGCGCGACAGCTGGCTCAACGAAGGGCTGACGACGTACCTGGAGCTGCGGCTGAACGAAACGCTCTACGGTGCCGAGCGGGCGCGGATGCTCGAGGCGCTCGGCCGCGCCGAGCTGATGGACGAACTCGCCAGGCTCGGCCCGCGGTCGGCCGCGACGCAGCTGCACCGCCCCGACACCGGCGACGACCCCGACGCATCGCTCGATGTCGTGTCGTACGAGAAGGGCAGCGCGTTCTTCCGCATGCTCGAGGCCAATATCGGGCGCGAGCGCCTCGACGCGTACCTGAAGGGCTACTTCACGCGCTTCGCGTTCAAGACGCTGACGACGCCGGCGTTTCTCGCGGATCTGCGCGAGCACCTGCTGGCGGGCGATGCCGCCCTCGAGGCCCGGCTGACCATCGGAGAGTGGCTGAGCGCTCCCGGGCTCCCCGCCAACGCCACGACACCGCGTTCAGAGGCGTTTGCGACCGTCGAGGCTATCGCGTCGGCGTTCGTCCTCGAGGGCACCGTCGATGAACTCGACCCGGCCACGTGGAGCACGCAGGAGTGGCAGCGCTTCCTGACGAAGCTGCCGCCCCCCATGTCCACAGAGAAGCTCGACATCCTCGACGCCCGCTACCAGTTGTCGAAGAAGACCAACAGCGAGGTGCTGTTTGCCTGGCTGAAGCTCGCCGCGGCATCGCAGTACGACCCGGGCGTGCCGGCGATCGAAGCCTTCCTGGGCTCGATGGGCCGGCGCAAGTTCGTCGAGCCGCTGTTCACGACACTGGTGGCGACCGAGTGGGGGCGCCCGATCGCGCAGCGGATCTACGCGAAGGTGCGTCCCACGTACCACCCCGTGCTGACGGCCGCACTCGACCGGTTGATCAACAGGTAGGCGCAGGGGCGCGGCCTGGCCGCGCCGGTCGAGACTCGGTCTCGGCGAGGAACTACTAGTACTTGATCTGCGAGACGGCCCGCAGTTCCTCGGGGGTGGCCGTGCCGAACCCGAAGAACTCGAGGTAGGCCGGGATCATCTCGAACAGCATGTCGGTGCCCATCTGGAAGGGGCATCCCCTGGCCTGCGCCGCGGCCAGCAGGGGCGTGATCGCCGTGCGCATCACGACCTCGCCCACGAACGTACCTGGCGTCACGCGATCCATCTCGAACGGCAGCGGATCCCCCTCGTTCATGCCGAGCGGCGTGGCGTTGACGATCATGTCGAAGCCCGCAGGATCGTTCGACCCGGTGCGCGTGCGCAGTTGCGGGTAGTGCTGGTGCAGCCGGGCGGCCAGCGAGGCCGCCGATGCCGCCACGGTGTCGAACAGCGCCAACTCGCTGACGCCCGCCGCGGCCAGTGACGCGGCGATCGCCGATCCCACGCCGCCGCTGCCCGACACGAGCACGCGCTTGCCGGTGACATCGAATCCCTTGCGCTGCACGCCACGCACGTAGCCGGCGCCGTCGAACTGGTCGCCCAGCAGCGAGCCGTCCGGACGAATCAGGATCGCATTGCACGCGCCGGCGACGCTGGCCGTCGGCGTCACTTCGTCCATCAACCCCAGCGTCGTCACCTTGTGCGGCATGGTCACGAGTGCCCCGCGCACGTTGGTGAACTTCCGCAGCACGCTGAGGGTGCGTGGATAGTCGTCGGCCTTCACGCCCATCGGGATGACGGCCGCGTCGATGCCCTTGCTGTCGAACCAGGGGTTGTAGATCATCGGCGCCTTGAACGCCTCGGTGGGATACCCCAGGTGCGCGATGAGGGTCGTCTTGCCGCTGATCATGACGTCGTTCTCCGTGAGGGACGTGCCGAACGTGCGAGGGGGCGCGATGACCGCTCGAAGCTTACAACGAAGCGCCGACGCGCGGGGGGTATAGTGAACGCATACGTATGACATCACTGACACTCGCCACCTGGAACGTCAACGGCATCCGCGCCCGCGAATCACACGTCAACGACTGGCTCGCCAGCGAATCGCCCGACGTCGTCTGCCTGCAGGAGATCAAGGCGACGCCGGCACAGGTGCCGGAATCGCTCCGCCAGCATCCCGACTACTGGACGTACTGGCACGGTGCAGGCGGCTACTCGGGTGTGGCGCTGCTGGTGAAGAAGTCGCTGAGCGCCGACGCGCCATCCTGCACGCATCCTCCTTTCGACTTCGAGCAGCGCATCGCCACGGTCGACATCGCAGGCATCACGATCGCCGCCGTGTACGTCCCGAACGGCGGCAAGGACTTCGACGCCAAGATGCGCTTCCTGTCTGACCTGCGCACGTTCGCAGCCGAACGCCACGCGGCAGGGCAGGTCATCGCCCTGTGCGGCGACATGAACGTGGCGCGTGAAGACCGCGACGTGCACCCGAAGGAGCGCAAGGCCACCGCCATCGGGCAGACGCAACCCGAACGCGATCTGTTCGGCACGCTGCTCGACACGGGATTGACCGACACGGGCCGTACCCTCGCGCCCGAGGCCGACGACCTTTTCACCTGGTGGGCGCCGTGGCGCAACCTCCGCCAGCGCAACATCGGCTGGCGGATCGACTACATCCTCACGAGCCGCGCCCTCGACGACTGCCTGGTTACGTCGAAATCACAGCGCGAAGTGGGCACAAGCGATCACGCGCCGGTGGTACTGGGAATCGCGCGTCACGGGGATGCTCGCATGCAGGCTTAAACCCGGGGATCGCGCGTCGACGGGGATGCTCGCATGCAGGCTCAAACCCGGGGATCGCGCGTCACGGGGGGGAGCTCGCAGGCAGGCTCAAGCCCGGGGAGCGCGCGTCGACGGGGGGAGCTCACGTGCAGGCTCAAACCCGGGGATCGCGCGTCGACGGGGATGCTCGCATGCAGGCTCAAGCCCGGGGAGCGCGCGGCATGTGGGGGCTCAGTACGGGGATTCGGGAGTTGACTGTTCGGTGGCGAGGAGTTGCCGCTTCTTCGCGGAGCCCCAGCGGTAGCCGCCGGGGGTGCCGTTGGCCCTGGTGACGCGGTGGCAGGGGATCAGGAGGGCGACCGGATTGTTCGCGCAGGCGTTGGCGACGGCGCGGATGGCGGTGGGACGGCCGATGGCGCGGGCGATGTCGCGGTAGCTTCGCGTTTCGCCGCGGGGGATGTGGCGCAGGGCGGTCCACACCTGGTGCTGGAAGGCGGTCGCCACGATGTCGAGCGGCACGCCGGTCGCAGCGCGACGGCCCGCCGCAAGGGCGCGGACGATGGCCATCGGCGATGCCAGCGCATCAGGGTCATCCTGCAGCGTGGCCTCGGGGAACTCGTCGCGCAGCGCCTGCGCGAGTCGCGAGCGCGAGTCGTCCATCCTGACGGCGCACACGCCGAGGTCGGTCGAGGCGATCAGGACGGGGCCGAGTGCGGTCTCGCCAATGGCGTAGCGGATCCGCTGCGCGACCGCCCCACCGCGGTAGCCGCTCGGCGTCATACCGAGGTGGCCGACGGCGCGCTCGTAAACCCGGCTCGTTGAACCGTAACCCGCCTCGATCGCCGCATCGAGCACGCCTCGCCCGCCGCGCAACTCGCGCCTGAACGTTCGCAGCCGCAGGGCATCGGCATACGCGCGCGGCGAGAGGCCCAGCATTCCCGTGAACCGGCGCTGCAGGTGGAAGGCACTCAGCCCTGCCACCTTCGCCAACCGCGCCAGTGTCAGCCGTTCGTCGAGGTGTGCCGCGATGAACCGGCACACGCGCGCGATCCGTGCGTCACCCGCAGGGATGTCGGCCTGCGGACGACACCGCAGGAACGGACGGAATCCCGCCTGCTCCGCCTGCCCGGCCGTGTCGAAGAAGCACACGTTCCTCCGCAACGGCCGCCGCGCCGGACACCCCGGCCGGCAGTAGATGCCCGTGCTCGTCACCCCCAGGACGAACGCCGCGCGCAGCGACGCGTCGCGCCGCACCACGACCTCCCACCGCTCGTCATCGGTCATGCGCCCCCTCGTCACGAACGGACTCCGCACCCCAGCCACCGCACCAGTCACCTCGGGCATCATGCCCCAAGTCTCCGCCCACCCACGCCGGGGAGCACTCCGGATCTTGCGCCGAATCACCACCACCCAGCCTGCATGCAAGCTCCCCCGTCGACGCGCGATCCCCGGGTTTGAGCCTGCATGCGAGCCCCCCGTCGACGCGCGATCCCCGGGTTTGAGCCTGCATGCAAGCATCCCCGTCAACGCGCGATCCCCGGGTTTGAGCCTGCATGTGAGCCCCCCCGTCGACGCGCGATCCACCCGTTTCGCCTGTACTATTCTCCCCATGACCCCGTACGACCAGCTCTTCGAGAACAACCGGCGCTGGGTCGCCGCCAAGCGTGTCAACGACGATGGCTATTTCGAGCGGCTGGCCGAGAGCCAGCAGCCGGCGTACTTCTACATCGGGTGTGCCGACAGCCGCGTGCCGGCCAACGAGATCATGGGGCTCGAGCCGGGCGAGGTGTTCGTCCATCGCAACGTCGCGAACCTGATCAACAACACCGACCTCAACGCGATGGCGTGCATCGAGTACGCCGTCCGCAGCCTGCGCGTGCGCCACATCATCGTGTGCGGGCACTACAACTGTGGCGGCGTGCTGGCGGCCATGCAGCCGCGTGACATGGGGATCCTGAATCCCTGGCTGCGCAACATCCGCGACGTCTATCGCCTGCACGAGCGGGAACTCGAGGCTATTCCCGAGGTGGCGCAGCGCTACCGGCGCCTCGTCGAGCTCAACGTCGTCGAGCAGACGCGGAACGTGATCAAGACCGCGGCCGTGCAGCAGTCGTTCCTGGCGCATGGCTACCCGCGCGTGCATGGCTGGGTCTGCGAGCTCTCGACCGGGCTCGTGCGCGATCTCGACATCGACTTCGACGCCGTGCTGCGCGACATCAAGCAGATCTACGACCTGACGGGCCACGCCGACTGACGGGCGTGCGGCGCCGGAGCGGTGCGCCGCATTGACGCCGCCGCCTGGCACGCGCTACGGTGGGATCGCGCGATCGTTGTCGCGCGGCACGCCCTGCCCACGCGCTCCCCCGGCGCTCACGTGTCTGCATCCGGGCGGCGAGCATCCACATCCTCACGAGGAGTCCCGATATGCAGTACCTCCTGCGTTCATGGCCGCGCGTCGTGCGGTCACTGGCACTGAGCGTGACCTGCGTGGCGGCGTTGCTGACCGCGCCTGCGACGGCGCGGGCCGACGGCTTCATCTCGCCGTATGTCGGCACGCTGTTCGGCGGCACGCTGGGCGATTTCGACGTCGAGGAACGCCCGTACACGATCGGCGTGTCGTTCGGGTCGATGGGCGGCGGCATCTTCGGCTTCGAAGCCGACGTGGCGTTTTCTCCCGACTTCCTCGGCGACAGCGAGAGCTTCTTCATCGGGAAGACGAGCGTGACGACCGCGATGGCCAACGTCCTGGTGGGCGCGCCGATTGGCGGCCAGGCCGGCGCGGGGGTGCGCCCGTACGTGACCGGCGGCGTCGGCGCAATCCGCCAGCAGGTCGAGGCGTTTGGCGACTTTCTCGAGTTCACCTCGACCGACTTCGGCTACAACCTGGGCGGCGGCGTCATGGTGTTCTTCGGCGAGCGGGCCGGCGTCCGCGCCGACGTGCGCTACTTCCGCAACTTCCAGAAGTCAGACGACGGCCTCTTCGACCTCGAGGCTGGCACGTTCAGCTTCTCGCGCGCGACGGTGGGTGCGATCCTCCGCTTCTGAGTAGCCCCGATGGGGGTGCGCACCGTCGGGCCGATTTCGGGCGGGCCGATTTCGGGTCAGACCCGAAATCAGCACTTTTTCGACGATTGGCGCCAATTCGTCGAAAACACCTGAATTGGGGTCAGGCCCCAATTCCGGGGACGGGGTCGGATTCCGGGGCGGGGGCGAGGGGCTGGAGGGTGAGCAGGCCGAGCAGGCGGCCCAGGGTGTTGAGGGGGGTGTTGAGCTTCCCGATGAAGGGGATGCCGATCAGGAGCGGGACGAGCGGCATCGGCAGCCCAAGTTGCCCGAACACCACGCCGAGCATGAGGTAGCCGCCTCCGGGGATCGGCGGCGTCGCCATCCCGGTCACGGTCGCCAGCAGCGTCACACGCGCCAGCCACCCGGCATCGCCGGCGTGGCCCGACAGGACGCCGGCCACCACCGTCAGGACCGCGAGGAAGACGGTCGTCCCGATCTTGCTGACGGCCATCCCGAGCGGCAGGACAAACCGCGCCAGGGCCGCCGGGGCGCGCAGCCCGCGCTCGGCGGCGTGCAGTTCGAGCGGCAGGACGGCTGCGCTGCTGCCCGTCACCAGGGCGGTGAGGAGGGGCGTCGAGGTCGCCGCCATGAACCCGCGCGGTGAGTGCCCGCACAGCGCGACGAGCAGCACGACCACGAGCGCCACCGCGAGCTGGGCGCCATAGACGGTCGCGAACGCGGCCGCCATCCACTGCCCCGTCGCACGTCCCGCCGCGCCGAATGCGACGGCCGCCAGCGCAAACGTCGCGACCGGCGCGTACTCCATCACCCCGACGACGACGCGCGTCAGCCCAGCTGCCGCGCGCTGCAGCCAGCTGTAGATCCGCATGCCCGCGCCGGCCGGGCGCGCATCGCGCCAGACGCCGATGGCCAGCGCCAGGGGCACCGACACCAGCAGCACCACGACGATGGCCGTGTCGAGCGTGCGCAGCGCAGGCCCGGCCCAGACCTCGGCAAGGTCGCTCCACGATCGCGAGGCGCCATCGGCAAGCGCGAGCGGCGCGATCTGCGGGGCGCGCGCCCATCCCAGCCGCGCCGCGACGCTTCCCACGAACGCCGACGCCGCGCCGAGCACCGCAAACACCGTGAGCGCACCCGCGCCCGTCGCGCCGAGCGACAGGCGCGTCGTGCCCGACACCGACGCCAGCACGAACACGGCAACGACGAACGGCGCGAGCACGCGGAGGGCAAAGACCAGCACCTCGCCGAACGGCGCCAGTGCACTGACGGGCGGGCCGATGATCAGGCCCGCCGCCGCGCCCGCGACGAGGGCGACGAACAGGCGCATGGCCAGGGGCACGGCGCGGTAGCGGGCGAGGGCGTGCATCGCGGCCCCCAAGTATCTCACCGGCCAGGGCCGCGTCAGTGGCGGCGTTCAGACAGCGCCAGGATCAGCGCGACCGGGGCCGCCAGCGCGATGAGCGCCGCGCCGATCGCGAGCGGCAGGCCACGCCCGGCGAGCAGGGCGATGACCCCGGACGGATCTGGCAGGACCGGCGCGTCGATGCCCTGCGCCCACAGCCAGGTGCGCATCCACGGCCAGGCCAGCGTCAGCACCGCTGCCAGCAGGCCGGTCGAGCAGGCCAGCGCCACGGCCGTGACTGCCCGTATCGGCCGCGACGCGGCTTCGCGCGCCTCGAGGCGCGCGCGCACCTGGGCGCGCCACCAGGTGGCGCCTGCGGTGGGCACCCGGGCCTCGTAGAGGGTCTGCTCGAAATCGTCGCGAATCGGCACCACGACCTCGGCCAGGTCGCTGCACAGGTCGCACGCCTCGACGTGGGCGTGGAGTTCCGCATCGCACCGGTGCGGCCATCGCCCCGACGCGATGGCATCCATCACGTCCTGCTCGCGGGGGCATTCGGTCGGTCTCATGCGCGTCCTCCGCCAGCCGTCCCGCGCGATTCGCCCCGCTGCAGCAGCCACGCGAGGCGCCGGCGCGCTCGAAACAGCAGCATCCGGATGCTGCCCGCCTTGAGGCCGAGCGACTCGGCGATTTCACCGTGCGACGAGCCCTCGGCGTAGGCCAGCCACAGCAGGTCGCGTTCGCGTGCCGTCAGGTGCGCCATCGCCCGCCCGAGGTCGGTCCGCGCCGAGACCTGGCGCGCGACGTCTCCGCCGCTGACCGGCGCGTCGTGCGCGTCATCGGCGGGAAGCTCGACCTCGACCCCGCGAACCCGCCGGCGCGCGTCGCGCACGAGGTTCGTCGCAATCCTGTAGAGGTAGTTGCGCCGGTGGGCATCGTCGGCCGGATGCGAGCCGGCGCGCAGGAAGCGGTAGTAGGCCTCCTGCAGCAGGTCGTCGGCCCGTTGCGCATCGCCGCACATGCGATACAGGTAGACCCACAACGGCCGGGCCGTCCGGTCGTAGAAGGCCCGGAACGTCGTCTCGTCCATGACGAACGTCTGCTCGCTGTCGCCTGTCGCCCGTTCGAGACGTTCGACGTCGCCGAGGGTCATGTCGCGAATGGTCACGGCACCACCGATGACGTCGCGCTCACCGGAGCGGTTCCACGGCCGGCCGTTCTGCCGTCTGACCGCCAGGTGTGATGAGGCCCAGCCGCCGCGAAATCAGGAACGCCACGCCGGCAGACACCACGAAGCCGATACCCAGGGTGAGACCCATCACGCCGACAAACGAGAGGAACTGCGATACCTCGGCCGCCACGCGGCCACTGATCCACAGCAGGCCGACGCCGGCCGCCGCCAGCACTACGCCGATCTGGACCGACCAGAGGATGCGATTGATGGGCGCCGACACCTCGCCGCCCTTCGATGGCGCGTCGAGCGCGATCGGCGCCGAGTCGAGGAAGCGCTGCCCGGCAGGCGTCTGGACGTAGCGCATCAGGTCGTCGTTGGTCGCGAGACGGTCGAACAGCTTCTGGTGGACGTCGACCTGCACCTTCGACATCCGCAGCCATCGCCGGTAGTCGAGCACCGTCCGCACGAGCCAGCCCATCCCGAACACCAGCGACACCATGACGCTGATGATCGACAGGGCCTCGAACATGTTGCGCCACAGGTCCATCGCCGCCGATTGCGCGTCGAGCGGCCGCCCTGGCTCGCCGACGTAGTACCGCGCGTCGCGGGCCACCTGCGGATAGGTCTGGACGAAACGCGCCAGCTCCGGATACGTCGCGAGATAGTTGGGATCGCCGAGCAGGAACGGGTCGGCCCGCAACACGGTAGTCAGTGACGGCGGATACTGCCGCAGGAGGCTCTCGAGTTCGCGCCTGAGGTCGCCCGCATCGGCCTCGCCGACCAGTGGGTCGCGCTGGATGGGCGCGACCCCTGGCGCGGGAGTCGGGCTGGCGGGCGGGGCTGGCGTGGTGACCCGCGGCGATGGCGTCGCCGACTGCGCGAACTCGTTGACGTGGACGACCGGGTTGACCAGCGCGGCCGCCGGCGTCGCGGGCAGCATCCACATCGTCGCCGCCACTGCGGCCATCATCACCGGCTTCCTGCTCGACTTCATGGGCGCCCTCCGCGGGTCGTCGCTCGACGGAGGCGCGTTGTGCGCCCCCACGTCCCATGAATACGCAGCGGCGGCGGATCGGTTAACACCGTCCCCGCCACGCGACAGCCGGGCGGCCGGCCCCTACCGCGAGAAGTGCTCGTGCACATCGCGCGCGATCGCCGCGCCGACACGCAGCGCGTCGTTGTCGACCCCCCAGTCGCGGTCGTAGACATCGCGGGCACAGATCGCGATCACGTAGCGGGCCTTCTCGCCCCGGACGTAGGCGGCATCGGTGCGCACGTGCCCCTTGTGTCCGAACCTGCCGGCCTGCTTCTCTTCGTCCCAGCCCGTCTTGTTCGCGACGCGGAGGCGCTCGCGGTCGTAGGGCAGGTGCCGCGGAATCATCGCGCGGTCCTGCGTGCGCTCCATGATCGCGAGCAGGTCGTCAGACACGGCCCGGCTGACGACCTTGCCGTCGGCAAGGGCCACGAACAGCGCGGCGATGTCGCGCGGCGTCGTCATCCCGAGGCCGAACTCGCGCTCGAGGTCGGGCAGCACATCGGCGCGCCCGTCGCGGAACGTCGGACGGAACAGGCGCAGCTCCTTCAGCCCGTAGCCGTCCATGCGGGCATTGACGTTCGCGGTGCCTGCCCTGGCGATGAGCATGTTCGTGGCCGTGTTGTCGCTGAACGCGATCATCAGCGCCATCAGGTCACCGACCGTCAGCACCAGGCCGTCGTGGAGCTGGTTGAGCACCACCGGCTCGTCGCCGACCTTGTCACTGGCCTGCAGCGTGACGGGCGTGTCGCGGGCGAGGCGGCCGTCGGCGATCTGGTGCGCGACCTCGACGAGGACCGCCACCTTGATCAGCGATGCCGTGGGAAACCGGAGGGCCGCATTGACGTCGATGCGCTCGCCGGTGGCCAGGTTGACCGCCGACACGCCCATCGTCCCGCGAAACAGCGAGAGGCGGCGTTCGATGCGGCTGCGGATGTCGTCGGGTGCCTGGCCCTGCACGGCGATCACCGCGCACGCGACGGCCGCGGCGAGCGCCGCACCCCGTCGTGCGACGCGCCGCCCGGCCGGCGCCATCAGTGCGTCGCCCCGCGCTCGTGGCTCGTCACCGTGTGCCCGAGTGTCATGGCCGTGAACGCGATGGTCAGCACGCAGCAGGCGACCATCGTCATGAAGACCGCGTTCCAGCCCCAGTGGTCGGCGATCCAGCCCACCCCCGTCCCGGCGATTGCCGAGCCGAACACGTAACCAAAGAACCCGGTGAATCCCGCCGCCGTCCCGGCCGCCTTCTTGGGTACCAGGTCGAGCGCGTGCAGCCCGATGATCATGATGGGCCCGTAGATGAGGAAGCCGATCGCGATCAGCGCCGCGTAGTCGATCCACAGCGGCCCCTTGATGTTCATCCAGTAGACGACCACCGCCACCAGCGTCAGTGCCATGAAGAGGATGTTGGCGGGCGCGCGGCGTCCCTTGAACCAGCGGTCAGACACCCACCCGCAGGCGAGCGTGCCCGGGATGGCGGCGTACTCGTAGAGCGCCCACGCCGTGCTCGATTCCTTGAACGAAAAGCCCTTGGCGTGTTCGAGGTAGGTGGGGATCCAGTTCACGACACCGTACCGGACGAAGTACACGAACGCGTTGGCGATGGCGATCGCCCACAGGTACTTGTTGGTGAGCACGTGCTCGAAGAAGATTTCCTTGAACGTGTAGGTCCGCTCGTGATCCTCGCTGTAGTCGGGCCGGTAGTCGTTCTTGTGTTTCTCGATGGGCGGCAGCCCGCACGACTGCGGCGTGTCCTGCAGCAGGAAGAAGACGCCGATGGCGCAGACGGCGGCGATGGCCGCGTTGAAGTAGAACTTCGCGCCCCAGTCGCCGAAGATCGTCACGCCCACCAGGGCGAAGTTGGCGACGAGGGCGCCTCCCACGTTGTGCGAGACATTCCAGGTGGCGACGGTGCGCCCACGTTCCTTGGTGCTGAACCAGTGCACCATCGTCTTCCCGCAGGGCGGCCAGCCCATGCCCTGCACCCACCCGTTGAGCACCATCAGGCCGATGAGGAATCCGAGCGACGTGTACACCCAGTCGAAGCCGCAGGCGAGGATGATGGCGCACGAGAGCAGGAGGCCGAGGGGCAGGAAGTACTTCGGGTTGCTGCGATCCGACACCGACCCCATCAGGAACTTCGACAACCCGTAGGCGATCGAGAGCCCCGTGAGGGCCGTCCCGAGCTGCGCCTTCGAGTACTCGGGGTGAGCCGTGAGGATGTCGGGGATCGCCAGCGCGAGGTTGTTACGGACCAGGTAGTAGGCCGCGTAGCCGATGAAGATGCCCGCGAACACACGCGTCCGCTGCTTCGCGTATTCGCGGTCGACGGCGCTGGCTGGAAGCGGAGCCGCGTGCGGCGCGGGCCGGAGGAGTCCCCACATGGTGGCGGATTATACGTGCGTGGCGCCCGGAGGGATCTCGCCCGGGGGGCAACCGAACGGCTCGTCACGCCATCGTCACGAGGCACCTTGACGGCAAAGCGCTTCGGGGAGCAGTATTCGGTGGGTTTTTCTGAGTGTTTCCGTGGCCCGTGAGTCCCGGTGCGCTTCCGCACCCCCTCGCGGGCAACGATCCGTACTTGTGGAGGGATCGCATTGTGCAGAGCCTGAAGCGTTACCCCATCTGCCTCGCCTTGCTGTGCAGCCTGTTGTTTGGCGCGCCAGCCGTCGCCCAGTTCGACTCGGCGACCATCGTGGGCACCGTCAAGGATGACTCGGGTGGTGTGATGCCCGGCGCGACCGTGACGCTGACGAACCTCGAGACCGGCATCACGGTCGTCAAGGTGACCGACGAGAACGGCGCCTTCGAGTTCATGACCGTCCGCCCCGGCCGCTACAAGGTGACGAGCGAGCTCGAGGGATTCTCTGTGGCCCTGGCCGACAACATCGAGGCCCGCGTCGGCGCCCGCCAGCGCGTCGACCTGACCATGAAGCCCGGCGCGATGACCGAAACGGTCGAAGTCGTCGGCGCGGCCACGCGGCTCGAGACCGATTCGAGCCAGCGCAGCACCGTCATCACGGGCGATCAGGCCGTCGAACTTCCCCTCAACGGCCGCGAGTATTCGAGCCTGGCGCTCCTGACGCCCGGCGTGCGGCTCTCGGCGCTCAACACGGGGTCGGCACAGACCGTGCGCGAGGGCTCGTTCAACATCAACGGCCTGCGCAGCACATTCAACAACTTCCTGCTCGACGGACTCGACAACAACTCGTACGGCACGAGCAACCAGGGGTTCTCGAACCAGGTCATGCAGCCGTCACCCGATGCGGTCGCCGAGTTCCGCGTCGTGACCAACAACATGTCGGCCGAGTACGGGCGCAGCGCGGGCGCGACGATCAACGTCGCGTACAAGAGCGGCACCAACAGCTTCCGCGGCGCCGTCTGGGAATTCTGGCGCGACACCAAGCTCAACGCGACGGGATTCTTCAAGCCCAGCACGGGCGAGAAGCCGCCGATGAGCCGCGACCAGTTCGGTGGCACCTTCGGCGGACCGATCATCAAGAACAAGGCGTTCTTCTTCGCCGACTACGAGGGATTCCGGCAGACGCGCAAGCTGGTGGGGTTCCAGACGATCCCGACGCCAGCGCAGCGGCAGGGCATCCTGTCGGTCGACATCCGGAACCCGCAGACGGGCGTGGTCTACCCGGCAGGCACGCCGATTCCGATGACAGCCTTCGCGCGCAAGGTGCTGTCGGGGCTGCCCGATCCGACGGCCTCGACGGTCGGCAGCAACTACTCGTACCTGCAGGACCTCAAGAACGACAACAACAAGTACAACGGCAAGGCCGACTTCCAGCTGACGTCGGCGCTCTCGGCGTTTGCGCGGTACGGCTATCGCAAGGCCGACCTGTTCGACTCCCCTCCGCTGCCGCTGCCGTCAGGCGGTGCGGGCAATGCGTTCACCTACGTCACGAACAAGCAGTTCGCGTCGGGCTTCACCTGGGCGCGCTCGGGCACGTCGCTGCTCGAGGGGCGCCTCGGGTGGTCGTACACGATCGCGGGCAAGAATCCGCACGCACTCGGGACGGAAGACGCCCTGTCGGGCTACGGCATCACGGGACTGCCCACCGACCCGCGCGTGGCGGGCGGCTTGCCGACGCAGTTGATCAGCGGCTACTCCGATCTCGGGCGTCAGGCCACGAACCCGCAGTGGCAGTACCCGGAGATGTGGAACCCGAAGCTGAACTACACCTGGATCATGGGCCGGCACTCGTTGAAGACGGGCTATGAATACCAGTACATCGCGACCGAGGTACAGGACGTGAACCCGCTCTACGGCCGCGACACCTACAACGGGCAGTTCACGCGCCCGACCGGCGCGGCCGCCAACAACATCTACAACCTCGCCGACTTCATGTTTGGCCTGCGGGCGAACTACGCGCTCAGCACCTTCCTGGTCGCGAACCTGCGCCAGCAGATGCACTTCACGTACCTGCAGGACGACTTCCGCGTGAACGACAAGCTCACCATCAACGCGGGCGTCCGCTACGAGTACGCCACGCCGTGGGTCGAGAAGGACAACATCATGTCCAACTACGATCCGGCCACGCGCACGATGATCCTCGCCAAGGATGGCTCGCTGGAGGATCGCGCGCTGATGAAGCCCGATCGCAACAACTGGGCACCGCGCATCGGCATGGCGTACACGCTGACGCCCAAGACGGTCTTGCGCGGCGGCTACGGGCTCAGCTACATCCACTTCCACCGCGCGGGCGGCGCCAACGTGCTCGCCATCAACGGCCCGCAGTCGGTCACCGCGGTCGTGTCGCAGAGCAACCCCACGCTGGCCAGCTTCCGCACGACGCAGCAGGGCTACCCGGCGGGCTTCACCGATCCGTCGACGTTCAACCCGCTGCTGGCCAACATCACCTACATGCCCGAGGACTACCACTCGAGCTACGTGCAGAGCTACTACGTCTCTGTGCAGCGCGAGATCGCGGCCAACATGATTCTCGACGTCGCCTACGTCGGCAACCGTGCGGACGATGTGCTGCTCTTCGCCAACTACAACCAGGCCCTGCCCAACAACGCGGCGGGTTCGCTGTCGCTGCAGTCGCGGCGCCCGATCCCGGAGTTCTCGGACATCACCTACTCGTTCAACGGCGGCAAGTCGCGCTACAACGCCCTGCAGCTCAAGTACGAGTACCGGATGCGCCGCGGGTTCATGTTCCTGAGCTCGTTCACGTGGTCGAAGGCGAAGGACAACGGCGCGGGCTCGCTCGAAGGCGCAGGGCCAGCCCCGCAGAACTTCTACGACCTCGAGGAGAACTACGGAACGTCGACCTACGACCAGCCGTACAACAGCACGACCAGCGTCGTGTGGCAGTTGCCGTTCGGCCAGGGCAGGAAGTGGATGAGCAATGCCGGCCCGCTCCTCGACGCGTTCATCGGAGGCTGGACCATCAGCGGCATCAACACCATGACCTCGGGCGAACCGGCGACGCTCACCTACTCGCCGTCGGCGGCCTTCCAGGTGTCGGGCATCAGCCAGGACTTCCGGGGTGCCAACCAGTACCGCGCGAACGTGAACGGCGATCCCTACGGTGACAAGAGCGCCATCGTTGGCTACCTGAGCACGACGACCGTGACCGCCCCGACCAACCCGAGCCAGCCCTTCGGGAACGCAGGCCGCAACACGGTGCGCGGCCCGTGGTTCTGGCAGATGGACATGGTCGCCACCAAGGAGTTCAAGATCCCGTTCGGCGACCAGACGCGGCTGCAGTTCCGGTTCGAAGCGTTCAACCTCCTCAACCGGGCGAACTTCCGGGCCCCGAACGCGAATCGCAACTCCGCCAACTACGGGACGATCACGTCGACCTACGACGCGCGCCAGATGCAGATCGGCGCGAAGCTCTCGTTCTGAACCCGTCGGGCGGGGGTGCATCGATGCCGATGTGCCCCCGCCCGGCTCGGTTTCCCATTGATGGGCGCCTCATGATGCGCCGCTACACGATTCTCCCCACGGTCACAGCCATGACATCCACACATGTCGTTTCGTCCGCGATCTGCGGGGCAGCCCTCGGTGTCGTCGCGTTCGGCTCGCTCGCCGCGGCGCAACCACTCGTCGCCGGCGGCAAGAAGGCACTCGTCGCGCACCGCGGCGCCTCGTCGTACGCGCCAGAGCACACGATCGCGGCCTACGCGCTCGCGATGCAGCAGGGAGCCGACTTCGTCGAGCAGGACCTCGCGGTGACGAAGGACGGGGTGCTCGTCTGCATCCACGACCTCACGCTCGAGCGCACGACCAACGTCGAAGAGGTCTTTCCCACGCGTTTCACCGAAGACAAGAGCGGCGCAACCCCGGTCAAGCGCTGGCTCGTCTACGACCTCACCCTGGCCGAGATCAAGACGCTCGATGCGGGCTCGTGGTTCGACAGGAAGTTCGCGGGGGCGAGGATTCCGACCTTCCAGGAGGCGATCGACCTCGTGAAGGGCAAGGCCGGGATGTACCCGGAGCTGAAGGACCCCGAGTTCTATCGTGAGCGCGGCGTGAAGCCCGAGGAACTGCTCGCGGCCATCATGAAGAAGAACGGGCTGATCAACGACCCGAAGACGCCGTTCGTGATCCAGTCGTTCGACGCCGACACCATCAAGGCGCTGGCGATGGTCCTGCCGGGCGTCGAGCGCGTGTATCTCGTGTCACCGCAGGACATCGGGCAGATCGACACCGAGGCCAAGGTCAAGGCGGTGGCGGGCTGGGCGACCGGCATCGGGCCGAACCGCCTGATCGTCGACAAGCAGCCCGACATCGTGAAGTGGGCGCACGCGGCGAAGATGCACGTGACCCCGTGGACGTTCCGCGAGAAGGACCCGGCGAAGTTCCAGGTGCTGCGCGACGACATGACGAAGTTCCTGTACACCTACGGCGTCGACGCCGTCTTCACCGACAACCCCGATCAGTTCCCCCGCAAGTAAGGCGGGGTCACATCTTTCATTGCAGCATTTCTCAAGACCTGTCCCCGGGGCCAGGTCTTGCATTTTGCTGCAATGAAAGACGTGACCCCTTCTGCCCCCGCAGGCCGGGGCGTGCCCTCACACGCCCCGGCCGTCCGCGCCCACTGCGGAGAGAATCAGCGGCCCACGGCCAGGCCGACCGTCACGGCACGTGACGTGTACTGGGCGAACGCGTCGTTGGAGTCGTGCTTCACGTAGTCGCCACGAACGACCAGCGACACCGTCCAGTCGCCCGTGCGCGACGGGGCGACCGGGAGGCTCGTCGCCACCTGCAGGCGCGACACCCGATCGTGCCGCATCGCGCCATCGAGCCTGAAATACCCGTCATCGGCATACGCCGGCGTCATCCGGAACGGCTTGTCGAGCCGCGCCCCCATCACCTGGACATCGATGCGGTTCGCGAAGATGTGCTTGAACGTGAGCCGAGCGTCGGTGGCGTCGCTCGCAAACGGGTCGTCGTAGAGCCCATCCTCGAACAACTCCACGGGCGTCGTGATCACCGCCGGCGGCACGCCGCCGAACGTCGCGCGGTGCATGACATCGAGCGCGAGTGACGTCCGCATCGCCAGCGACTGCGCCACGCGCCCGTAGGCGGTGAACAGGCGCGCGGTCACGGGCCCCGACACCACGCCGAGCGCGCTCAGGTGCGTCGGCACGCTCGTCGATCCGCCGAACCCCTGGCTGCCGCTCGCCCCGTTGCCCGTCGTCCCGCCGGCCCCGATCCCGATGCCGGTCGTCATGCCGTTCCCGGCGCCAGCCTGGATGCCGCCGGCCGTCGCAGGCAGCAGGCCGTCGCTGACGACCACCGCTGCCTCGTCAACACCCTGGTAGCGCTTTGCGCCGAGCGTGACTTCACCGATCAGCGTCGTCCGCGACGGCAGATTCACGAGACCGCTGACAAACGCCGTGTGCTGAACGTGGTCGAGCGACGCGAGGTCGTCGAACCGACGCGCATCGAGGCCGTAGCCCGCGCGAAGCGACGCCGTCGCGCGTGGCGTCCACGCGATGTTCGCGAACGCGTTGCCGGCCGTGACGTTCGCGGCCGTCCACGCATCGCCGTTTCGCCTGACGAGGCCAGAGCCGCCGGCGTAGAGCGCCGCGCGGTCTTTCGAGAGGACGAACTTCCACGAACCGCCGCCAGCCGCCTGCAGCGACGTCCAGTCGCCCGGGCTGGAGTAGGTGAACAGCTCGCTGCCGGCCCAGACGCGCCCGCGCGCGTCAGCGAAGGCCTGTTCGATCGAGGCCGCCAGCGCAGTACGGTGCTCGCTGCTGTCGTCGCCCGCCGCCGACCAGGCATCGAGAGCCTGGCCGACGGAGAGGTTCACGACAGGTTGTGCGTTCGCGAGCGCAGCGGTGACGACGAGCAGCAGGGCCGGAAGCGCGAGCCGTTGGCATGCAGTCATGGCGTCCTCGGCTCAGCGAATCGCCGACAGGTGCTCGACGAGCGCGGGGGCATGCGTGCCGTTGGACGAGGCGATCTCGCGCAGCAGCTGGTCGGGGGTCGCCGTGATGCCCTTGGCCTGCAGCGCCGAGACGGCCTTCTCGACGGGAATTCCGAACTCCTGCGCAACCGTCGCCAGTGTCTTGCGTCCGAGGCCGCCACCGCTCGCGAGCGCCATCGCGACGTCTTTCGACGCCGTCTCGTTGCTCATCCGGATGAGCGCGTAGACCTGCTTCGGAGTGGCCTGCTTCTGTGCCGCCAGGTCGGCGAGCGAACGCTCGGGCGTCGCGTCGTAGCCCGCGGCGCGCAACCGCGCCAGTGCCTGCTCAGCGGGCGCCTCGGCGATCTTCGCGGCCTCGGCGACGGTCTTGAGCTCGATGTGCGGCACCGGAGGTTCGGAGTCGTTCGTGGCCCACGACTCGGCGAGTTCCTCGCGGTACTCGGCGACGAGCGACACCGGCGTCACATTGGCCAGCGTCAGCACGACGAGCGCCAGGCTGCCAGCCATCGCCGCAGCGAGTTCACGCGGACGCGAGAACCCGGCGTGCACGCGCGAGCGCAGGTAGGTCATCAGCGCACGCCAGTTGAAGAAGAGGTGCCAGGCCGCCATGGCGATGAACACGAACCCGAACACCATGTGCACCGACTGCCAGTTGGCCTTGGTCAGGCCCATGAGCGTCCAGCCGCTCCAGTTGGCGATGCGCCCCGGGGGGCTGACATAGAGGCCGATGCCGGTGAGGGCGATGACGAGGAACGCGACGGTGATGACGAGGCTGGCGAACGCTCGCCAGTGGAACGGGCGCGACGAAGGCGTGGGAGTCGACATGATGACGCTCGCGGACTGAGTAGTGAGGGTTGAGGGTTGAGGGGTGGGCGCGAATCGTGTGCGGCGAGGGACCGCGGCGGGCGGAGCGCCTGGCGGCGCTCCACCCGTCGTGCACGACGGCGTTACTGGCGGCGGCCGCGGCGCATCGTCTGCGCGCCGGTGCCCGTGCAGGTACCCGTGCACACGCCGGTGCCGGGGCCGAAGCCGGTGCCGTCCTTGGGGCCGGCGCCCATGTTGCCGCTGCCGTTGCCCGGCCCGTAGCCCTTGCCGGCCCGCTGCCCGCGCTGGGTCCCGTTGCCGCCGGCCTGGTAGAGGTCGCAGATACCGTCGCCGTTGGCGTCGACGAAGCTGGCGCCGGCGGCAGGCGCCGCCTGCGATCCGCCGGGGGCGGGCGCGTTCTGGGCAGAGGCGAACGTGGCGACGGTGAGAATCAGGGCGAGAGCAAACAGGATGCGCTTCATGATGTCCTCCGAGGTGTGCTGGGTCGTCGTGGTTCGGGAAGCGACGATGTTGTCGCTGTCCGATGCCCCTCCATAGAGCATCAGTCGTGCCAGCGTTTCAACGCGGCGCGATGGCACCCGAATGTGCGAATTTTGGCCAGTATTCGACAGAAGCGGCAGAGGCGAACCACGTGCCACCCCTGCGTTCGACAGGACCGTCGATCGGCGCTCGACCAAATGGTCGAGGGCCAGCGCGACTACTTGCGCTTCTGCAGCTTGTAGCGGAGGTGGCGCTCGCTCATGCCGAGCGCACGCGCGGCGCGGGTCTGCACGCCGTCGGCCTCGGACATGGCCTGGTCGATCAGGCGGGACTCGAACGCGGCCACGCGGTCGATGAACGGCAGCGACGGGTCATCGCCGGCGCCTGCAGCCTCGGCGCCGGGACGACGTTCGCTCGAGAGTCCACGGACGTGGGCCGGCAGGTCGTTGGTCGTGAGCAGCGGGCCGCGCGCCAGCACGACGGCGCGGTGGATGGTGTTCTCGAGCTCGCGCACGTTGCCGGGCCACGGCGCGCGCACCAGCACGTCGAGTGCCTCGCGCGAGCACGCGAGGGGCTGACCGGGGCGCTCGGTGGCGAACCGCTGCAGGAACACCTCGACGAGCGACGGGATGTCTTCGCGGCGATCGCGCAGCGCCGGCACGTGGATGGTGACCACGTCGAGGCGATAGAACAGGTCTTCGCGGAACTCGCCGCTGCGCACCATCGCCTCGAGGTCTCGATTCGTGGCCGCGATCACGCGCACGTCGATGTTGATTCCCCGCGACGAGCCGAGGCGCTCGACGCGGTGTTCCTGCAGCACGCGCAGCAACTTCACCTGCGCCTGTTTCGGCAGGTCGCCGATCTCGTCGAGCAGCAACGTGCCGCCATCGGCCTGCTCGAAGCGCCCGCGCACCTCGCGATCGGCGCCCGTGAAGGCGCCGCGCTCGTGGCCGAACAGCTCGGATTCGATGAGCGTGTCTGGCAGCGCGGCGACGTTCACCGCGACGAATGCCTTCGTCGCACGTGGGCTGGCGAAGTGGATGGCCCTGGCGAGCACCTCCTTGCCCGTGCCACTCTCGCCACGGATCAGGATCGTGGCCTTGCTCGCGGCCGCGCGTGCGGCGGTGTTGATGGCCTCGGCCATCCGCGCGTTCTGCGTGTCGAGCCCCTGGAAGCGGTAGCGTGACTCGAGCTGGTGCTTGAGCTCGCGGTTCTCTGAGACGAGCGCGCGCCGCTCGAGCGCACGTGTCGCGATGACCTCGATCTCGTCGAGATCGATCGGCTTCGTCACGTAGTCGACGGCGCCACGTTTCATCGCCTCGACCGCGTTGGCGACCGTCCCGAACGCGGTCATCACGACGACGGCCGTGTCGGGGGCATCGTGCCTGATGGTGTCGAGCAGGTCGAGACCGGTACCATCGGGCATCCGCATGTCGGTGATGACGAGATCGAAGCCCTCACGCGCCAGTTGCTCGCGAGCCGACGCCACGTTGGCCGCGAGCGTCACTTCGTACCCGCGCTTCTTGAAGAACCCCGACAGCACGGTCCGCTGCGCCGGTTCATCGTCGACGAGCAGGATGCGATGAGCGCTCATGCCGGCACCGACGCGGGCCCGCTGCGCGGCCACCGGATGAGCATCATCGTCCCTGGCGCCTGGTCACGATCCGACACGTCGATCCGCCCCCCGTGCGACGACACGACCTGGTGCGCAACGGCGAGGCCGACGCCGGTGCCCTCGCGCTTGGTCGTGAAATACAGGTCGAAGATACGCGGCTTGACCTCGTCGGGAATCCCCGCCCCATCGTCCTCGACGGCGATGACGACATCGCTGCCCTCGAGCGACGCCACGACGCGCACGTGCCCGTGGGCGGGCGCGGCATCGATGGCGTTCCGCACGAGGTTGTCGAGCGCCTGCTGCATCTGGTCTGGATCCATCATCGCCACGATCGATGGCACCGGCGCGAGCACGAGCGTGACGTCGTGGGCCTCGGCGCCAGCCCGCTGCGTGTCGACGGCAGCGCCGAGCCATGCGGGCAGGGCGACCTCGCGCAGCACCGGCTTCGGCGGACGCGCGTAGTCGAGGAACTGCCGGATCTTCTGGTCGAGGCGCTGCGACTCGCCTCGGATGACGTCGAGCAGGGCGACCGCGTCTTCGTCGGCGGCAAGCGCGTCGCGGTACTCGCTGCGGAGGCGCTGCGCGCTCATCGCGATGGCGTTGAGGGGATTGCGGATTTCGTGGGCGACGGTGGCCGAGAGCTCGCCCATGGCGGCGAGCCGGTCGCGCCGTTGCAGCGCCTCGCGCGCGCGCGCATGCGCTGCGGCGAGCGCGCCGTAGTCGCGCTGCAGCCACACGAGGCCCAGCGCCAGCGCGCCGACGGCGATGGCGGCGGCCAGTGACAGGAGGCTGCGGAAGAAGGTCTGCCGGGCGATTTCGTCGAGGCCGTCGAGGCGCATCCCGATGCGCAGGCGGGCCGGTGTGTTGTCGGCAAACGGCACGGGCCCGCCCAGCTCGAGGACCGGGCGGCCGTCCACGTCGTGGCGATGCTCCGATACCGACAGGTCAGACGTGCCGGTGCCTTCGGCGAGGAGCGATTCTGGCAACGCGGCGCCCTGGACCGACCGCGTCTCGCCGTGGTCGAGGACGACGTAGGCGACATCGGGCGTCGAGGCGATGACGTCGCCGAGCAGGCTGTCGAGCGAGGCCTGCCGCTCGAGTTGCAGGACATCGGTGGCGTCGACCGCGATGAGGACGGCACCGCCATTCGCCCGGCGCGCGCCGACGGCAAGGCGGGCGAGGCCGCCGCGGCGTCCCGCGTGGAGGTCGGTCACGGCCTCGGATTCCCTCTGCGCGATGAGGCGGTCGATGAGCTGGTTGGTGCCGGGGCCGATGCCGGCGCCTGGCGGTGCGCCACGTCCGGCGCCCTGGCCGGGGCCCGTGCCAGGTCCGCTGACGAAGAGCTCGCGCTCGCCGCGGGGCGACAGGACGGTGACCCTGAACAGCCGGTGCCGTTCGACGATCGGTGCGAGGCGGGCCTCGGTGAGCGGTTCGATCGCGTCGAGGGCGACGAGGAGGCGGGCGTTGTCGAGGAGGCGGGCGGTCAGGGCATCGCGGGTCTGGGCGGCGGCGGCCTGGTTCGACCGTGCAGCGGCGGCGACGACGGCCTTGAGCGACGCGGCGTGCGTACGGGCGAGGGCGAGGAGGTCGCGGCGTGCGGTGGTGTATTCCATCCAGCCGACGCCGAGCAGGGTGGCGCCGAGGGCGAGACTGACGGCGGCGGCGGCCGCCGGGGTAGCCAACACACGAAGGAGGCGCGCCGCCCGCGGTTCCACGCGATCAGAGATGCAGTCGTGCCGAAGGGGTCACATCAGCGCTCAGCGCTCGCGCAGGCAGGCGTCGTAGAGCCAGCCGCCGAGGGTGCCGCCGACGATCGGCGCGACGATGGGCACCCACCACCAGGCGTTGCCGGCGCGGAACACCTCGGCGCCCCAACCCGCCACGGCCGTGAACAGGCGCGGGCCGAAGTCGCGCGCCGGGTTGATCGCGTACCCGGCGTTGAACCCGAACGACATCCCGATGGCCACGACCAGCAGCCCGACCACCACCGGCCCCAGGCCCGACGGCACGCCGTGCCGGGCATCGCTGATGCCGAAGATCACGCCCACCAGGATGGCCGTCCCGACCACCTGGTCGATGACGCCTCCCGGGAAGGTGCTGAGGAAGGCCTGCGGATACGTCGCGAAGATCCCCGCCGTGCCCTGCGGGCCGAGCACCTGCCGCACGCCGCCGTCGAAGGCCGCGAACGCCTCGTGGTAGGTGACGAAGACGATGGCCGCGGCCACGAAGGCCCCGAGCGTCTGCGCCAGCGAATACTGCACCACCTTGCGCCACGGGATGCCGCGATGCACGGCTAGCGCAATGCTCAGCGCCTGGTTGAGGTGCGCGCCCGACACGCCGGCGCTCACATAGCAGCCCATGACCACGCCGAGTCCCCAGGCGATGTTGATGGTCACCTGGCCGCCGTTGGCGCCCTTGCTGAGGACGGTCTGCGCCACGACCCCCGCGCCGATCAGGATCAGCACGCAGGTGCCGAGGAACTCGGCGAGCAGTTCGCGGGTGAGCGTCTTCGACTCTGTCGTCATCCGTGGCTCCTGTGTTCCTTCGCGGGGATGCTCCCGGGGGCGCGGCGTGGGGGACTCCGCACACGCCGCAGCGAGCGCGGCGCGGAGTATACCGCACCGAAAGCCACTCCCCTGCGCCGCTTTCGTCCGCCCTCCGACCGCGATAGACTCCCCTGAGGTACCGCCCGGTCGACTCCCGTTCGAAGCCGCCTCCAGGAGTGCTGCGTGAAGTACATCCTCGCTCTCGATCAAGGCACGACGAGTTCCCGCGCCATCCTCTTCGACCACGCCGGCACCATCGCCGGTGTCGCGCAACGCGAGTTCCAGCAGATCTTCCCGCAGCCCGGATGGGTCGAACACGACCCGCAGGAGATCTGGGCGACGCAGATCGCGGTCGCCACCGAGGCCCTCGGGCGCGCGCACCTGCGCCCGCGCGACATCGCGGCGATCGGCATCACGAACCAGCGCGAGACCACGATCGTGTGGAATCGCGAGACGGGACACCCCCTCTACAACGCCATCGTGTGGCAGGACCGCCGCACGGCGGAGTTCTGCGATCGGCTGCGGGCCGACGGCCACGCCGAGGACATCCGCGCGCGCACCGGGCTCGTGCTCGACGCGTATTTCTCGGGCAGCAAGATCCGCTGGATCCTCGACAACGTCGATGGCGCGCGCGCGCTCGCCAACGCCGGCAAGCTGGCCTTCGGCACGGTCGACACGTGGCTCGTCTGGAAGCTGACGAGCGGCGACGTGCACATCACCGACGTGAGCAATGCCTCGCGCACGCTGCTGTTCAACATCCACACGCTGCAGTGGGACGAGGACCTCCTGCGCCTCTTCGACATCCCGGCGAGCATGTTGCCGGCGGTCAAGGCGTCGAGCGAGGTCTACGGACGCGTCTCGACGTCGCTCGGGATCTCGGACGTGCCGGTGGCGGGCATCGCCGGCGACCAGCAGGCGGCGCTGTTCGGCCAGATGTGCGTGTCGCCGGGCCTGACGAAGAACACATATGGCACGGGCTGCTTCCTGCTGCAGAACACGGGCACGGCGCCGGTGACCTCGAACCACCGCCTGGTCTCGACGGTGGCGTGGCAGATCGGCGATCGCACCGAGTACGCACTCGAAGGCAGCGTCTTCATCGGCGGGGCGGTGGTGCAGTGGCT
>JAEUQQ010000605.1 GCA_016789685.1 Acidobacteriota bacterium
GGAGGCGGCGCCGTGCCCTTGGGATCCCATCCCGCCTGCTGCTGCCGCTGGCGCACGTAGCGCAGCACCGACGTCTTGAGGCCGCTGAACGAGAAGTCGGTCCTCCACTTCAGCGCTTCGCCGAAGGCCCCAGGCACACCGCGCGCGGGGCCTGCCATCCGATCGGCACCGGTCATCCGGGCCACGGGGAAGTCGATCGCGCGGTCGTTCCCCTGCTTCGCAAGCCGGTCGATCACGGGTCCGCCGGGGTATCCCAGCCCGACGAGCTTCGCGACCTTGTCGTAGGCCTCACCTGCCGCGTCGTCGCGCGTCTTGCCGGCAAGGATGTACTCGCCTTCGCGCGGCACGTGATAGAGGCTGGTGTGCCCGCCAGAGACCACCAGCACGATGGCCGGTAGCGGGAGGGGACCGTTCTGCAGCACGAGTGACTCGATGTGGCCGGCGAGGTGGTGCACGCCCACGAGCGGCTTGGCGTGCACGGCCGCGAGCGACTTCGCAAACGAGACGCCGACCAGCAGCGACCCGATCAGTCCGGGCCCGCGCGTCACCGCGATCGCATCAATGTCGGCCCAGGTCACGCTGGCCGTCTGCATCGCGTCCTCGACGACCCCGCAGATGTCGCGCAGGTGCTGCCGCGAGGCCAGTTCCGGGACCACGCCGCCCCACTCGCGGTGGACGGCCACCTGCGAGGCCACGACGTTCGAGCAGATGCGCCACGGCATCGCCGCGTCGCCGGTCTGCTCGACGACGGCCGATGCGGTTTCGTCGCAGGAACTCTCGATGGCGAGCACGCGCAGGCGGCCAGCATCGGCGCCGGGGGCGGGCCCGCGCATGGGTTCGTCGTGGAACGCCGGCAGGCTCTGGTCAGGGCGCATCGTGATGCGCCCCTACGGGCGGGGCGCGGCGTCCGGGGCCGCGAAGAACGCGCGGAGCGACGCCTGGTACGGCGCGCGCGCGATCCCGCGTTCGGTGATGATCCCCGACACGAGCCCGTGCGGCGTGACGTCGAAGGCCGGGTTGCGGATGGACGCGCCGTCGGGTGTCACCTGCGTCGTCCCGACATGGGTGACCTCGCGGATCGGCCGTTCCTCGATGGGAATCTGCGCGCCGTCGGCTGTCGCGAGATCGATGGTCGACAGCGGGGCGGCCACGTAGAACGGGATGCCGTGCTCGCGCGCGAGGATGGCGACCGTGTAGGTGCCGATCTTGTTCGCGACGTCGCCGTTGGCGGCGATGCGGTCGGCGCCGACGACCACGAAGTTGATCAGGCCCTGGCGCATGAGTGCGCCGGCCATGTTGTCGGTGATGACCGTGGTGTCGATGCCGTCCTTGACGAGTTCCCACGCGGTGAGACGCGCGCCCTGCAGGAAGGGCCGCGTCTCGTCGGCCAGCACGGTGACGGGAATTCCCGCATCGACCGCCCCGCGGATCACGCCGAGGGCCGTGCCGTAGCCGGCCGTGGCGAGCGCGCCGGCGTTGCAGTGCGTCAGGATGCGCGCCGGATTCGGCACCACGGTGGCCCCATGCGCGCCCATCGCCCTGCAACTGGCCACGTCTTCGTCGTGGATGGCACGCGCCTCGACCGCGAGCCGCGCCTGCAGTTCGCCGACCGACGCCCCGGCGTGGGCGGTGTCGCTGAAGACCCGCCGCATGCGGTCGATGGCCCAGAAGAGGTTCACGGCCGTCGGCCGCGTGCCAGCCAGGAGTTCGCAGGCCTTCTGGAACTCCGTCGTGAACTGCTTGGTGCCAGTGGCCTTACTCCGGCGCATCTCGAGGGCGATGCCCATGGCGGCGGCGACGCCGATGGCGGGCGCTCCGCGGATCACCATGGTCTTGATGGCGCGCGCGACCTCGGTGGCCGTCTTGCAGCGGACGTAGACCTCGCGGGTGGGCAGCTTGCGCTGGTCCACCATCACCACCTCGTTGTCGACCCAGTCGATCGTCGGGAGCATCCGCTGATGATATCGCGCCCGCGTCCCCGCAGTCCCGGAAGGGGTCACATCTTTCATTGCAGCAAAACGCAAGACGTGGCCCCGGGGCCAGGTCTTGAGAAATGCTGCAATGAAAGACGTGACCCCGCCGCAGGGGTCAGCGCTTGGCGTTGGCGTCTTCGTCGAGGTGGCGGGCGTCGAAGGGTACGGGCAGGAGCTCGCGCATGTGGTAGCGCCCCGTTTCGCTCGCCAGGTTGGCCATGATGACTTCGATGTCGCCGCAGAACTCCCAGAGGATCTGGCGGCAGGGCCCGCACGGCGGCGTCGGCGACTGCGTGTCGGCCACGACGGCGATCCGCGAGAACTCGCGGATGCCGTCTGAGACCGCCTTGAAGATCGCGGTACGTTCGGCGCACAGCGTCAGCCCGTACGTCGCGTTCTCGATGTTGCACCCGAGGATGACGGTGCCGTCGGCCGCCTCGAGCGCCGCCCCGACCTTGAACCCCGAAAACGTCGCCACGGCGCGTTCGCGCGCCTGGCGCGCGAGCACGATCAACTCGGCGTCGCTCACGCGGCTCACGCGGGCAGCCCCTCGAGGACGCCCTCGATCAGCGAGATGAACTCGCCTTTCACCCGCCGCGCCGTCTCCATCACCTCGTCGTGATGCAGCGGCTGCGGCAGCACGCCCGCCGCCATGTTCGTGATGCACGACAGGCCGAGCACCTCGATGCCCATGTGCCGCGCCACGATCGTCTCGGGCACGGTCGACATCCCCACCGCGTGCGCACCGATCGCCCGCAGGTAGCGGATCTCGGCCGGCGTCTCGTAGCTCGGCCCGTGCAGGCCCGCGTAGATGCCGTGCTCGAGGTGGATGCCGCGCGCTGCCGCCGCCTCGCGCGCCAGGTCACGCAGCGCCCGCGAGTACGCCTCGGTCATGTCG
>JAEUQQ010000616.1 GCA_016789685.1 Acidobacteriota bacterium
GGCCTATCGCGACGTGCAGCAGCGCGGCTTCGGCGGCGGACGCGGCCCCGGGGGCCCCGGGGCGCCGGGCCAGCCAGGACAGCCAGCCGCCCCGCCGCCGACGCCCGAGGAACGCGAGCAGCGCATGCGCGAGGCACGTGAGCGCGCCCGCACCGAGCCGCCCGTGGTGGTCGACGTGCAGTGGTTCATGTCGGATCACAAGAAGGTCAACGGCGTGATGCTGCCCCACACGATCCGGCGCTCCGAGAACGGCGAGGTGCGCGAAGAGTGGACGTTCAAGAAGTTCTCGGTCAACCCCGTGTTCAAGCCCGACACGTTTGCAAAGAAGTAGGCACGCATGTTTCCGCTGATGCAGTCAGGATGGGCGGCCCACGTGGCCGCCCGGGCACGCGCCGCGGTCGTGCCGCTCGCGATCTCGCTCACCGTGACGGCCCTCGTCGCGGGGGGCGCCCCGGCGTGGGCCCAACCGGCCGCCGCCGGCCAGGCGGCGCCGGCGCGGACGGGCGCGCTGCGCGTGACGGTGCTCGATCCCAGCAGCGCAATCATCATCGGCGCGACGGTGCGCGCCACGGCGCCCGACGGCACGGTCGTCGAAACGGTCACCGACGACAAGGGTGAGGCCAACCTGGTCGTGCCGCAGGGCGAGCTGGTGCTCGACGTCACGTCGGCAGGATTCAACCCACAGGTCATCGACAAGGTGCGCGTGCGCGGCGGGACGACCAGGCGCGAGGTGACACTGACGATCGCGGCGATGCTCGAAGAGGTGACGGTCGCGCGCGACCCGAACGAGTCGGCGAGCGATCCGCGCGGCGATGCGTTCTCGACGGCGCTGACCAAGGAACAGATCGATCAGTTGCCCGACGACGAGGACGAACTCGAGCAGGCGCTGCTGGCGATGGCGGGCCCGGGCGCGACGATGCGCATCAACGGCCTGCGGAGCGGCGGCATGCCGCCGAAGTCGCAGATCCGCGACATCCGCTTCCGTCGCAACATGTACGCGGCCGACACGCACGAATCTGGCTTCTTCATGATCGATATCACGACGCAGCCGGGCACGCGTGGCTTCAGGTCGTCGGTCAACGCCACGTACCGCGACGATCAGCTCAACGCGCGCAACGCGCTCGCGACGAAGAAGGTCGACGAGCAGGCCAGGCGCGGGCAGTTCTCGATCGATGGTCCGCTGTGGAAGGGCAAGACGTCGTTCGAGCTGAACGTCGACGCGATGAACCAGTACGACTCGCGCACGATCCTGGTCGCGACCCCCGGCGGATATCAGCAGGACACGATCAGCCGGCCGACCGACCGCGCCAACGTGCGCCTCGGTGTCGATCACGCGCTGAGCAAGACGCACACCCTGCGTGCGAACTTCGAACGGCGCTCGACCGACAACGACATGCTCGGCGTCGGCGAGTTCGATCTCGCGACGCGCGCGTATGCGCGAACGATGGACAACACGCAGTTGTACTTCCGCGAGCGCGGCCCGATCGCGAAGAACATGCTCAACGAGTTCCGGTTGCGCATCCAGTGGCAGGACACCGATACGGTGCCGGCGTCGCTCGATCGCGCCATCCGCGTGAACGGGGCGTTCAATTCGGGCGGGGCCCAGACGCAGGGCCGCCGGAAGTCGACCGAGATCGAGTTCGGCCACGACATCGACGTCAACCGGGGCAAGCACAACATGCGGTTCGGGTCACTGCTCGAGCGCAACAGCTACGACAGCAGCGACATCCGCAACGCGCAGGGCACGTTCACGTTCTCGAGCCTGGCTGACTACGAGGCGGGGCGGCCGACGACCTACACGCAGCGGATCGGCGATCCGCAGGTCGGCTACAACTACTGGACGGCCGGCCTCTACGCGCAAGACGACGTGCGCGTGCGGAAGGACCTGACGTTGTCGCTGGGCATCAGGCAGGAATGGCAGTCGTACGTCGACAGCACGATCAACCTCGCGCCGCGGGTCGGCATCGCGTGGTCGCCGCTCAAGAGCGGCAACGTCTCGGTGACCGGCGGGGCAGGCATCTTCTACGACTGGCTCGACGCCAACACGTACGAAGAGACGCTGCAGGTCGATGGCGTCCGCGTGCAGGACATCATCGTCCGCAACCCGAGCTACCCCGACGTGTCGAACGGCGGCGTGCTGCAGGTATTGCCGTCGGGCCGCTACGAGATCGCCGATGGCGTCGACATGCCACGCCTGTGGCAGGCGTCGCTGGGCGTCGAGCGCCGGATGGGGGCGATGGGTCGGCTCAACGTCAGCTATCGCTACCGCGAGGGCACCGACGAACTGCGCGGCCGCAACATGAACGCGCCCGTCGCGGGCGTCAGGCCGGATCCGTCGCTGGGCAACGTCATCCAGGTGCAGTCAATTGGCCGGTCGCAGGCGCACCAGGTGGTCGTCGGCATCAACGCGGCGCACCCGAAGCAGCTGTTCTTCGTGGCGGGCAACTACACGCTGTCGTTCGCGAAGGACGACGGCGAGAGCGCGTTTGCGCTTCCGGCCAACAACCTCGCACCCGACGAGTGGTCGGTGTCGCGCAACGACGTGCGCCACCGCCTGGGCGGGTTCTTCAACCTGCGGCTGCCGAAGGGTCTGCGACTCGGCAGCAACGTGCGCATCGAGTCGGCAGCGCCCTACACCATCACGACGGGCTTTGATGACAACGGCGACAGCGTGTTCAACGACCGGCCGGCTGGCGTCGCGCGCAACAGCGAGCGCGGGTCGGCGGTGGTCGACATGAGCCTCCGGTTGTCGTGGCAGAAGGGCTTCGGCAAGAAGGCCAACGCCGTGCCGGCCGTGCCGGGCGCCCCGGGTGGGCCCGGTGGCGGTCCTGGCGGAGGCGGCCCGGTGGTCATGCGCGGCGGTGACGGCCCCGGAGGCGGTGGCTTCGGCGGGCGCGGTGGTGGTGGCGGAGGGGGAGGCGCCCGCGACAGCCTCGTGTCGGTCGAGGTGTTCGCCAACGCGTCGAACGTCCTCAACCGCGCCAACTACTCGGGATACTCAGGCGTGCTGACATCGCCCCTGTTCGGCCAGCCCACCACCGCACAGAGCCCGCGTCGCATCGAACTCGGCATGCGCGTCTCGTTCTGAGCCTCGCCCACCTCACCCATCCCCAGCAGAAGAGCGGCAGCCCATCCGGGCCGCCGCTCCCCTGCCCGCCCCGCCTCCCCCCGTTGTCGCCGCGGAACCTGCGGATGATGAGGGTCTGACCCGATTTGGCCGCAGATCGGCGGGCGAGGACACGAATTCGCCTCCGGCAGTTTCCGCCTGGCTGGCGGCATTGGCCGGCACCTGGGGAATTCGCGCCAGTAGGTCCCCGCCTCCCACTGTTGTCGCCATGGAAACGCTGGATGATGAGGGTCTGACCCGATTTGGCAGCGGATCGGGGGGCGGGGGCACGAATTCGCCTCCGGCGGTTTCCGCTCTGAGCGGAACCGTGGGCCGCGACGGCGCCAGCTGGGGCCCTGGCGAAGGGCCCTTGCAGGATCAGATCCCGAGTTGGATGGCGGTGCGAGCGGCGTCGGCCACGCCGATGACGAGGTAGATGCTCGCCGGGCCCTCGTTCGCGCCGGTGTAGGCATACTCGACGTTCGCGCCGAGCGAGGCGAGCCGGCGGAGGAACCGCGGCAGGTCGCGCGTTGCCACCACCGTCGTCATGACGTCGCGCAGGCTGGCTGACTGCGGCCCACCGAGAACATCGACGGCCAGCAGGGGGTTGTCGCACACCAGGCGGAATGCGGCATCTCCGCCCATGTGCCACGCCTCGATTGCGATGCGGGCGTCGGCCAGCCTGTCGAAGGCAGAGGCGAGAGCGCCAGGGCTATTGGGAAGACGGACGGCAACTTCGGTTCTGACAGCCATGGAGGGGTCACTCTAGCAGACCGCGCGCCAGCGGGGCGCGCCGGTGACGCGCAGCCGCGGCGCGCGCGTACAACGCAAAGGCCCCGCACGGGTGTTGCCCATGCGGGGCCTCCGGTCCACCGTGGTCAGCGTGGCCGACCGATACACGGTCGAGGCCAGGGTCTAGGTGAGAACCTTGATCACCACTCGGCGGTTCTGCGAGCGGCCTTCGCGCGTCTTGTTGGGCGCCACCGGCTTCGACTCGCCGAAGCTGATCACGTTCATCTTGTGCAGCGGCACGTTGTGCTGCTCATACAGGTACTTCTTCACGGCTTCGGCACGCTGCAATCCCAGTTGCTCGTTGTGGGCCGGCGAACCGATCCCGTCGGTGTGACCCTCGATCTCGAGGTACACGTTCTTGGGGTCGGCCGCGAGCGCCTGGACGACCTTGTCGAGCTCCGCCTTGACGCCGTCGGCCAGCGTGGCCTTGCCGAACTCGAACTTGTTCTTGTCGTCGCTCAGCACAACTTCGTAGACCAGGCGCTTGTTGGCCTTGTCCATGTCGGTGACGCGGCCATCGACCGCGGCCGCCGCCGCGCGCGCTTCCTCGGCCGACCGGCCGGCCGCCTCGGCGCGCTGCCCGGCCGTGTTGGCCTTGGCGTCGACCTCGCCGATGCGCGTCTCGTTGGTCCGCACACGCTCCTGCGTGGCTTCGACCTGCTGCCCCATGGTCGTGACCTTGTCGTTCACTTCGCCGACCTGGCTGTTCACGTACTTCTTGGTCGCACACGCGGTCGAACCCGCACCGAGTGCAATGACCGCCAACGCCAACATCACCTTGCGCATCGAAACCTCCTCTGCCAGCGATCTGCCCGCGCCGGCCTTCTCGACCACACGAATGTCATCCCAGCCGGCGCGGCATCGCGAAGTAGCCGCTCCTGGCCCGCACCTGCAACTCACGCCTCCGCGTCTTGATGTCGAGCGGCCGCCATCCTGCGTCCCCCGCAGACTCGATCGCCAAGACGTACTGATGTCGCAACTCCGACAACACCGCTCGCGACGCCACGCTCATCTGCGCCGGCGAGCTCACGACGAACGCATCGCCCCCGGTCCACCACGCCAGGTTCTTGAGCTGGCCCGTCGCCTGGCTTCCCACCGTCCCGGCATTGGTGCCGGGCACGTCGAGCGCCGACACGACCGCCAGGACGTAGACCGGCACGTCGGAGCGGCTGGCGATGCCCGACACGTCGGCCGGCTGCATACGGCTCGCGTTGTCGAGCCCGTCGGTGACGACGACGATGGCGCGACGCCCCGTGCGCTCGCGCTCGAGCTGCCCGGCGGTCTCGGCGATCGCGTCGTAGAGCGACGTCGATCCGAAGGGCTCGACCTCGTCGAGCGCTTCGCGGATGCGGGCCCAGTCGGACGTGAAGTCCTGCTCGACGCTCAGCCCCTTGTCGAACGTCAGCAGCGCCACTTCGTCGTTGGTTCGCAACGACGCCAGCAACTGGTCGACCACGCGACGAGCCGACGCCCTGTGCACGTCGACCTTCATGCTGCCGCTCACGTCGACCAGCAGCGCCAGGCTGATGGGGCCGTCGTCGCCGCGCGCGAAGCTCACGATCCGACGGCGCTCGCCGTTGTCGAAGACCTCGAAGTCTTCGACCACGAGGTCGCGCACGACCTGCCCTCGCCTGTCGCGCACCACGGCGGCGACCGGCACCACGTCGACGCCCGATCGGAAGACCGGGGCCGCGGACGTGGCCTGGGCACGCATGACGGGCGCCGGAATCGACGCCGTCAGGAGGGCGCCCAGCAGCGCCACGGTCGGGGTGGTCAGGGCTCGCACGCCCCTACTAGTAACAAGACTGTTGCCATGCATGGCTATGTTGCTGTGAAAACTGCAGTTCGCCGTGTTTCTCGGTCGACGGAGCCCTCGGCAACACCCCCAGGGAGCGTCGTTTTCGTGTAGAAGCTACACGATCCGGCGCCGATCCGCGTAGGCTGCGGCGCGGGAGTAGAATCTGGGGTCATGATGCCTTCAGCGACCACGTTTCCGACTGCCCACCGGGTCGACGGCTTCACCTACGCCATCCGCAACATCGTCGCCGAGGCGAAGAAGGTCGAAGCCACCGGAACCCCGGTCACTTACCTGAACATCGGCGACCCGATTCCCTTCGGGTTCGTGACGCCCCCGGCCCTGGTCGAGGCCGTCGCCAAGGCCATGCGCGATGGCCACAACGGCTACACCGCCTCGGTCGGCATCGTCGAAGCTCGCGAGGCCGTCGCCCACGAATTCTCGTCGCGCGGACTCCCCACCACCGCCGACCGCGTCGTGCTGACATCGGGCACGTCTGAAGGCATCGAGCTCGCGATCGGCGCGATGGTGAACGAGGGCGACGAAGTCCTCGTGCCGACACCGACGTATCCGCTGTACACCGCCGTGCTCGCCAAGGTCGGCGCCAGGGCCGTGTACTACCGGACCGACCCGTCGCGCGGCTGGCAGCCGGATCTCGATCACCTCCGCAGCGTCATCACCGCGCGCACGCGCGTGCTCGTGTCGATCGATCCCAACAACCCGACCGGCGCGATCTACCCCGACGAGACACGTCGCGCCCTGATCGACATCGCCGAGCGTCACCACATCGTGATCCTCGCCGACGAGGTGTACGGCGATCTCGGCTACGACGGAGCCGTGGCGCCGATGGGTGGCCTGGCGCCCGACGCCCCGATCATCTCGTTTTCGTCGCTGTCGAAGGCCTACGTCGCACCGGGCTGGCGCGCCGGATGGCTCGCCGTCGGACGCAGCCCGCGCATGGACGGCGTGCTCGCCGCGATCAAGAAGCTCGCCGACGGCCGCCTGTGCAGCCCCGGCCCCATGCAGTACGCGATCACCGCCGCGCTCACCGGCGACCGCTCGCACCAGATCGGGCTGCGCGCGGCCCTGCGTGAACGCGCAGAGGTGACCACCGAGAAGCTCAACGCCATCCCCGGCATGTCGTGTGTGGCCCCGCGCGCCGCGTTCTACGCGATGCCGAAGGTTGACCTGCCACCGGGCGTCACCGACCAGGACTACGTGCTCGCCCTGCTGCGCGCCACGGGCATCCTGTGCGTGTACGGCTCGGGCTTCGGCACCGCACCGCAGGATGGATACTTCCGCGTGGTGTTCCTGGCGCCGCCGTCGGATCTCGTGGGTATCTACGAGCGGATGGGCGCCTTCACGCGGTCGTTCCTGTCGCGCTGAGCGTCGCGTGCTGATTGGCCAGCAGGACTCGCCGCGCCGCCTGATCGGCTGGACGATCTGGATGATCGTCCTGACTGGCCTGCTCTTGTGGATCCTGTACCAGGTGCGCGACATCCTGCTGCTGATCTACGTTGCGGCGGTGTTCGCCATCGGGTGCAGCCCCATCGTCAGGCTCATCGAGCGGTTCCAGATGTACCGCGGCGCGTCGCGCATCTCGCGGCCCGTCGCCATCCTCGTGCTCTACCTGACGCTGCTCGCGTTCCTCGGCCTGATCGCCGCCATCGGTTTGCCGCCGCTCATCGGCCAGGCGACGGAACTCGTCCAGAACGCCCCGGCCATCGCCAACAAGCTGCAGGATGTCGCCATCCAGTACCGCGTCATCGATCAGCGCATCACCATGCAGGACCTGTTGCAGAACGCGCCGGCTCCCGGCAATGCCGTCGAGACCATCACCTCGGCCGTGAGCGGCATCGTCGGGGGCGTGGTGGGGTTCGTGACGATCCTCATCCTGACGTTCTACTTCCTGCTCGAGGCCGACGCGCTGGTCGAGGGGCTCCTGCGGTTCTTCCCGCGCGCGCGCCGCCCGTGGATGGGCGAGATGAGCCGCAACATCACCATCAAGGTCAGCGCCTGGCTCACCGGGCAGCTGCTGCTCGGCGCGATCATCGGCACGACGGCAGGCTTCGGGTTGTGGCTGATGGGCGTCCCCTACGCCCTCGTCCTGGCGCTGATCGCCGCGGTCGGCGAGTTGATCCCCGTCGTCGGCCCGCTGCTCGCCGCCATCCCGGCCATCGCGGTGGCGTTCTCGGTGTCGCCGAGCACGGCGCTGATGGTGACGGCGTT